>CAZSIO010000096.1:0-4645 GCA_964606865.1 uncultured Sideroxydans sp. | reverse complement strand
TCGGGTGATCTGCTTGGCAGCATGCTGATGACGGCTATCCGCCAGGCCAGACCCGGCGTGCATTTCATCGGCATCGGCGGTCCGAAAATGCAGGCCGCCGGCATGGAAGTGCTGTTCCCGCTGGAAAAACTCGCCGTCTGCGGCTACGTCGAAGTGCTGCGCCATTACCGCGAGATCGCCGCTATCCGCTGCGCCCTGCGCGCGCGTTTTTTGGCGCACCCGCCCGATCTTTTCATCGGCGTGGATGCGCCGGATTTCAATCTCGACCTTGAACTCGCGCTCAAAACACACGGTATTCCCACGGTGCACTACGTCAGTCCCTCCATCTGGGCGTGGCGCGGCGAACGCATCCATAAAATCAAACGGGCGGTCTCGCATATTCTCGCGCTGTTCCCGTTCGAGGCGCCGCTGTACGAACAGGCGGGGGTGCCGGTCACTTATGTCGGGCATCCGCTGGCCGATTTGTTGCCGGCACAAACCGACCGCGCCGCGATGCGCGAGCAGATGCGCATTCGCCAGGATGCCCGTGTGTTCGCTCTAATGCCCGGCAGCCGCCAGAGCGAAGTGCGACAACTGGCCGCCACCTTCATCGAAACGGCCAAATGCATTCTGCAACAATGTCCACAGGCGCAGTTCCTGGTGCCGCTGGTCACACGCGAAACACGCAAACTCTTCGAGCATGAATTGTGGCAGCAGGAGGCGCAGCAGCTCCCCTTTACGCTGCTGTTCGGTCATGCGCACGATGCCATGATCGCGGCCGACGGCGTGCTGGTTGCTTCCGGCACGGCGACGCTGGAGGTGGCACTGCTCAAACGCCCGATGGTGATCGCCTACAAGATGCCGTGGCTGACCTATCGTTTGATGCGTGCCATGAGATACCAGCCTTATGTGGGGCTGCCCAATATCCTGGCCGGGCGTTTCGTGGTGCCGGAGATTTTGCAGGACGATGCCACGCCGGAGAACCTGGCGCAGGCGCTGCTGAATGCGGTCAACAACAAGCGTGCGGTGGCGGCGCTGGAGCAGACCTTCGGCGAGATGCAGCGCAGTCTGCGCCAGGACACGGCGTACAAGGCCGCGCAGGCCATCCTGCCGTTTCTTGCATGAGTGAACTCGTGTTGATCTGCGGCGTGGATGAGGCGGGGCGCGGTCCGCTGGCCGGACCGGTGAGTGCGGCCGCCGTTATTCTCGATCCATCGCGCCCGATCGAAGGGTTGGCGGATTCCAAGAAACTCTCCGAAAAACAGCGTGACCGGCTGGCGCCCCTCATCCGCGCGCGCGCGCTGGCCTGGGCCGTCGCCTATGCGGAAGTGGAAGAGATCGATCGCCTCAACATCCTGCAAGCCACCTTGCTGGCGATGAAGCGCGCCGTGGAAGCGCTGTCCATCCGGCCGCAGCAGGTGCTGGTCGATGGCCTGTATTGTCCGCAGACCGGCATCCCCAGCCAGGCCATCGTCAAGGGCGATAGCAAGGTGGCGGCCATCTCCGCCGCCTCGATCCTGGCCAAGACCGCGCGCGATGAACTCATGCTGCAACTGCACGGGCGCTATCCGCAATACGGCTTCGACGCGCACAAGGGTTATCCCACTGCCGCCCATCTCGCCGCCTTGCGCGAACACGGCGTGTCGGCGGTGCATCGCAAAACTTTCAAACCGGTGCGACAATTCGCGGCCAATCATTCAGGAGAACCGACGTGATCTACTTCAAACTCATCCATCTGCTGGCGGTTCTGGTCTGGGTCGGCGGCATGTTCCTCGCATATGTCGTGCTGCGACCCGCCGCCGTCGAGGTGCTGCAACCGCCGCAACGCCTGCAACTGTGGGACAGCGTATTCCGCCGCTTCTTCAACTGGGTCTGGGCGGCGGTCGTGCTCATCCTGGTTACCGGTTTTTACATGATCTATCAATACGGTGGAATGAGTCATGCGCCCGTATATGTGCATAGCATGCTGGCACTCGGGTTGCTGATGAGCGTGATTTACGCCTACGTTTTCTTCGCCTGCTACGTGCCGTTCAATCTGCATGTCGCCAAGGAACGCTGGCCGGAAGCGGCGGCCTTGCTCGGCAGGATTCGCCAACTGGTCGCGGTCAATCTCGCCCTCGGTATCATCACGGTGGCCGTCGCTGTAGTGGGCGTCAGCTGGGGATAGACCGCTGTCGTTTTTTTCCGCGCGGAGGCGCGGGTAACGCGGGATCAATACCATGACAGATACGTTTTTCTCCGCGTCTCCGCGCCTTCGCGTGAATATCCTCCTGCTCTCCCTCAAACTGTTGCGCTGTGACTGGCGCGCCGGGGAGTGGCGTGTGCTGTTGCTGGCGCTGGTGTTGGCCGTCGGCAGCCTGGCCACCGTTGGCCTGTTCGCCGATCGCGTATGGCAGGCGTTGCAACAGCAGGCGCAGAGTCTGATCGGCGCCGATCTGCGCATCACTTCCACCCGACCGATTTCTCCTGCCTACCGCGCGATGGCAGGGGCGCGCGGCCTGCAAGTGGTGGAGAGCCGCACTTTCCCCAGCATGGTGGTGCATGGCGAGCGGGTGTTGTTGAGTGAGATTCAGGCGGTGGAGTCGGGGTATCCGCTGCGCGGAAAGATCGAGATTGATGATGTGGGTCGGGCTTCAGCCCGACAGCACGATGTCGGGCTGAAGCCCGACCCACAGCCTGCCTCGATCCCGCCTCGCGGTTCGGTGTGGGCGGATGAACGTCTGTTGCGCCGCCTCGGCTTGAGCATCGGCGACGAGGTCGGCATCGGCGTGCAGCGCTATATCGTGGCGGCGCGCATCGTGAAAGATGTCGACCAGTCAATCGGCTTCGCCAGCTTTGCGCCGCGTGCGTTGATGAATGATGCGGACTTGGCGTCCACCGGATTGCTGCAAGAGGGGAGCCGCATCTCGTACCGTCTGATGATTGCGGGCGATGCGCCGCAGGTGGCCGCCTTGCGCGCGGAGCTGGAGCAGAAACTCTCCGGCAACGAGAAGATGGAGGACGTGCGCGATGCGCGGCCGGAGATCCGCAGCGCACTGGAACGCGCCGAACATTTTCTCGGCCTGGCCGCGTTGACTGCCGCCATCCTCGCCGGCGCGGCGATGGCACTGGCGGCACGGCGTTTCGTGTTGCGCCATCTGGATGGTTGCGCGGTGCTGCGTTGCCTCGGCGCACAACAAGGACAAGTGCTGCGCCTGTTCCTGTATCAATTCATCCTGCTGGGCGTGGTGGCGGTGTTGCTCGGCGGCTTGCTGGGCTATGCCACGCAAGCGGCGCTGGTCGAAAGCATCGCGTCCATGCGCGAGGCGAATCTGCCGCAGCCCGGTGTGATGCCGCTGCTCAAGGCGGCGGCCAGCGGCTTTGCGCTATTGTTGGGTTTTACTTTTCTGCCCTTGCTGCAATTGCGCAAAGTGTCGCCGCTGCGCGTGTTGCGCCGCGAACTTGGCATGCCGGAAGCCAGCGCCTGGCTGATCTATGGCTTGGCGGTGGGTGTGTTGGCGCTGCTGTTTCTGTGGCATGCGGGTTCACCGAAACTGGGCCTGGTCGTGTTGGGTGGATTGCTGGCGGGCCTGTTGCTGTTTGGCTGGCTGGCGTGGCTTGTCGTGCGCGGTCTGGCTCGTTGCTCAAACAAACTGCCAGCCCATTGGCGTCATGCATTCAGCAATCTTGCGCGCCACGGACGCAGTTCGGCAGTGCAGGTCATGGCGCTGAGTCTGGGCGGCATGGCGTTGCTGCTGCTCACACTGGTGCGCGGCGACCTGCTGCAAAGCTGGCAGGGCAAACTGCCGGCGGAAACCCCCAACCGCTTCATCGTGAGCATCCAGCCGGATCAACTGCAGCCCGTGCTGGATTTTTTCGCGCGCCGGTTTATGCCGCAACCGCAGTTGCTGCCGACGGTGCGCGGACGCCTGGTTGCCATTAACGCCCTCCCCATCAACGGTGACAGCTATGCCGACCCGCGTGCGCGTGGCTTGGTGGAACGCGAGTTCAATCTTTCCTGGGCCGAGGAGATGCCGGAGTGGAATGAGTTGGTGCAGGGGCGGTGGTGGCAACCATCAATCAAGAAGCAACAAATGCCGTCATTCCCGAACAGGCAGGAATCCAGTGGGGTAATAGAAAAAATGGAGTCCCGCCTGCGCGGGAATGACGAAGCGCCGGAAGAGCGCAGGGAATTATCGGTGGAAGAAGGTATCGCCAAAACCCTGAACATCCATCTCGGTGACGAGCTCACCTACGATGTGGGGGCTACGCCCTTCACCGCGCGTGTCACCAGCCTGCGCAAGGTGCAGTGGGATTCGATGAAGGTGAATTTCTTTGTCATCACCGCGCCGGAATTGCTCAGGGATTTTCCGGCCAGTTATCTCGGCAGCTTTTATCTGCCGCCGGACAAGGTGAGTGCGGGCGACGAACTGGCGCGAGAATTTCCCAACGTGCTGCTGATCGATACCGGCGCGGTGATCGCGCAGGTGCGCAACATCATGGATCAGATCGCGCAGACGGTCAGCGCGGTGTTTCTGTTTACATTGCTTTCCGGCCTGGCGGTGCTGTACGCGGCGTTGCTCGCCACGCAGGATGAGCGCAGCCGGGAAGCGGCGATCCTGCGCACCCTGGGCGCTGAAAGTCATTATTTGCGCCGCCTTCACCTGTCCGAATTCGCCTTGCTGGG
>CAZSIO010000095.1:0-4679 GCA_964606865.1 uncultured Sideroxydans sp. | reverse complement strand
GTGTTCGAGGCGCTGCGCTCCTGGCTGATCCGCAAGGCATTCAGTTACCGCACCCTGTTCTGGGTCACCGGGGTGCTGGCGTTCTTCATTTCCGCCGTCGCCGACAACCTGACTACCGCTTTGCTGATGGGTGCGGTGGTGATGGCGGTGGGCAAGGACAATCCGAAATTTGTGGTACTGGCACTGATCAACTTGGTAGTGGCGGCCAATGCGGGCGGGGCGTTCTCGCCCTTCGGCGACATCACGACGCTGATGGTGTGGCAGAAGAACATCATGGCCAGCAATGGACCAATTGGCTTCTGGACGTTCTTCCATCTGTTCCTGCCATCTTTCATGAACTGGCTGATTCCGGCGGCGATCATGCATTGGTTCCTGCCTCACGCCAAGCCGGAAGGCGGCGGCAAGATGGTCGAGATGAAGCGCGGTGCGCTGATTATCGCGGCTCTGTTTTTGTGCACCATCGCGCTGGCGGTGAGTTTCCACAGCGTGCTCGAACTGCCGCCGGTGATCGGCATGCTCACCGGTATGGCGGTGCTCAAGTTCTATGCCTTCTTTTTGCGCATGACCACCAGCGGCCGCGGGCAAAAGGAAGTCAGCGAGATTGGCAGTCCGGCCGCGTTCGACATCTATCGCGAAGTGGCGCGCAGCGAATGGGATACCCTGTTCTTTTTCTACGGTGTGGTGATGTGCGTCGGCGGCCTCGGTTTCATCGGTTATCTGGGGTTGGTCTCGCAAGTGATCTACGGTGACTGGGGAGCAACCAACGCCAATATCGCCATCGGCCTGATCTCGGCGGTGGTGGACAATATCCCGGTGATGTTCGCGGTGCTCACCATGCAGCCGGATATGTCCATCGGCCAGTGGCTGCTGGTCACCCTGACCGCCGGGGTCGGTGGCTCGCTGTTGTCGATCGGCTCGGCGGCGGGTGTGGCGCTGATGGGGCAGGCGCGCGGCGTTTATACCTTCTTTGCCCATCTCAAATGGACCCCGGTCATCGCCCTGGGTTACGCCGGCAGTATCGCTACCCATCTGGCGTTCAACCACGCCCTGTTCTGATGGTGGCAACGCATCCCCACGTGCGGCTTGTCGCGGCATGGCTGCTGGTGTTGTTTGTCTTCAGTCCCCAACTGTTGTACGCGCGAAGCGGCAGCATTCCCGCCGTGGTATTGCACGCCCCGGAATCGGTGCGCGAGGTGCTGGCGCAGCATTTCACCCTGCCCGAGACCCTGCTGCATGACGAGCAGGCACGCGCCGCTTTCATGCGCCGTGCCAAGCGCGAAATCCCCGAATTGTTGGCGACTGAAGGTTTCTTCTCCGCCGAAGTGAAACTGCGCCGGGTGAGCAACGCGGGTGTGCTCGAACTCGAAGTAAACCCTGGCGTGCCAACGCGTGTGGCGGCGGTCGAGATCGAATTGCGCGGCGACTTGCAGCGCGAGCCGCAACGCGCACAGGCCCTGCGTTCGGCATGGTTGTTGCCGGTCGGCAACCCGTTCCGTGCGGCGGACTGGGACAGTGCCAAGACCGAGTTGCTGGCCGGTGTCGCGCGCGAAGACTTTGCGGCCGCGCGTCTGATCGAGAGCGGGGCGGAGGTTGATGTTGCGGCGGCCACTGCGCGCCTGCGCATCGTGATCGATTCCGGTCCGCGCTATGTCTTCGGCGAGTTGAAACTGGCCGGGCTGGAGCGTTACGAGCCCTTGCTGGTCGAGCGCCAGGCCACGTTCAAAGCGGGCGCGCCCTACCGGCGCAAACACCTGCTGGATTTTCAGACGAAGTTGCAAAAGTTGCCGCAGTTCAGTTCCATCATCATTCGACTGGATACGGCGGCAGCACAGACTGGCGCGGACGGCAGCCTGCGTGCGCCGGTCAGCGTGCAGGTGATCGAAGCGCAATCGCGCAAGGTTGCCGTTGGTGTCGGCTACAGCACCAACCATGGCGTGCGCAACGAAATCAACTACCAGAGCTACAATTTTCTCAACCAAGCCTGGACGCTGAAAGGTCAGGCGGTGGCGGAATCGAACCGGCAAGCGTTGACGCTGGCACTGGATACGCCGCCAAATCCGCTCGGCTACTGGCTCTCTTGGCGCGTCGGGGTGGATAAGACGGATGTGCAGGAATTGGAGACGCGGCGCGACAAATTCGGCGTGACCCGCAGTCGCACCCAGTTCGATATTGAAACCGGCATCGGTCTCAACTGGCAGCAGGAGCAGCGTATCCCGCTGGGCGGCGTCCGTGAGACAGATCAGGCACTGGTGCTCGACTGGCACTGGTATCGGCGCGTGGTGGATGATCCGCTGGCGCCGATGGACGGCGCGCTGACCGAGCTCAGGCTGGGTGGTGCGAGCAAGTCTGTACTGTCCGACCAAGATTTCGTGCGCGGTTATGCGCGCCACCAGTCATGGATCGCATTGGGGGCGCACGACGTGCTGTTGCTCAGGATCGAAGGCGGCTATACCGCTTCCACCACACGCTTTGGCATCCCGCAGGAATATCTGTTTCGCGTCGGCGGCACCCAGACCGTGCGCGGTTTCGCCTACCAGAGTCTGGGTTTTGAGGAAGGCGGCGCGATCGTCGGCGGGCGCGTGATGAACACCTTGAGCACGGAATACACGCACTGGTTCGGTAACTGGGGTGCCGCGTTGTTCGTCGATGGGGGCGGTGCGGCGGACACCGTGGCCACGCTGAAACTATCCACCGGCTACGGGATCGGCGCGCGCTGGCGGAGTCCGGTCGGCCCCCTGGCGCTGGATTGGGCGCGCGGCAAGGGCGAGCCCGATTCGCGCATCCACTTTGCGATTGCGGTGGCATTCTGATGGCAATCGACTGGACCCGTGTGCGCCTCGACCTGCTAGCCTTGCTGGCCGGCGGGGCGGTGCTGACCGGGGGCGCGGGCTGGTTGCTGGCCAGCAACAGCGGGCTGCGCTGGATGAGCGAAGTGGTGCAGGCGCGCAGCGGCGGGGCGCTGGAGATCAGCGGCGTGGAGGGCGCGCTGATCAACGCCTTCGGCATCGAACGTCTGGTTGTGCACGGCGACGGCTGGCGGGTTGAATTGGCCGCTGTGCGCATGCATTGGCGGCCTATAAAATTATTGCAGGGCGAACTGAATGTATTGAGTCTGTCGGCACGCCAGGTCGATGTGCTGACCTTGCCCGGCGATGCGCCTTTCGTGCTGCCGGACACCCTGCATCTGCCACTCGACATCGAGGTGCTGCAAGCGCAGATCGATACGCTGCGCCTGTTCAGTCGCGAACAGGGTGCGCCGGATTTCATCGCCCACGCGCTCAACGCCCGCTACCGCGCGGATCAAAAAACGCACCAGTTGCAGGATTTGCAGGCGCGCTTTGCCTCGGGCGAGGTGAGCGGTGAGGCGAGCATCGCGCAGGATGCGCCCTATCCGGTGCAGGCGCATCTGGCCTTGCACGGCACGCTGCCGCTGGCAGACAAACCGGTTGAGGCGAACGCACTGGCCGAATTGAGCGGTGATTTGCAACGGATGGAGTTGAATCTGGCGGCGGCGGGAGCGGGCGCGCAGTTGAACGCGGTGCTGCAATTATTGCCGGCGGAAGCCTCCCCGCTGGCGCGCGCCCGCATCGGTTTCTCGCGTGTCGATCTGCACTGGCTGGCGCAGGATGCGCCGATGACAACCTTGTCCGGCGAACTCGATCTGCACGGCATGGCGCCCGGTGTGCTGGAGGGCACGGCGCAATTATCCAATGCGCGCCCGACCCCGCTGGATCACGGCGGTTTGCCGTTGACGGATGCGCGCGCCCGCTTGCGCTGGATGCAAGGCAAATTGCAATGGCACGAACTCGAATTGCATCTGTTGCATGACGGGCTGTTGCAGGGTGAAGCCGAGTGGCAAACGCAGCGTCGCCAGGGCAGTGCGCGGCTGCAAGTGCGAGCGCTCGATCCGGCCGCTGTCGACAGTCGCGCGCCTGCGTTGAACTTGCAGGGAGAGATCACCCTCGATGCGGACGCGGCCGCGCAAAAAGCACAACTGTCGCTGCACGATGCGGAGTGGAAATTTTCCGGCGCACTGCAAAAGCAGGGTGCGCAAATCGACGTGAGCCAATTGCGGCTGGCGCGCGGCAACACCTTGCTGACCGGCGGCGGGCAACTGCAACTTGATGCGCAGCGTCCGTTTCGTCTGGATGCCCGCCTGCAACATCTCAACCTGGCAGAATTTTCTGCCGCTCCGCCGACCGAGTTGAACGCCGGGCTGTCCATTAGCGGCGAGTTGTTACCCGCACCATCCGGCCTGCTCGATTTTGTGTTCTTCGACAGCCGTTTCGGCGGCTACGCCTTTGACGGCGATGGACGCCTGCGCGTGTTGGCGGGAACCCGCGCAATGGGTGATTTGAGCGCGCGGCTGGGCGACAACACCCTGGACTTGAGCCTCGCCTACGGCACGGCGGAAGATTATCTGCGCCTGTCACTCGACGCGCCGCATCTGGCGCAGTTGGGTAACGGTCTGTCCGGCCAACTCGCCGGCCAATTGGAATGGCGCGGCAGTCTGGCCGAGCCGGTGGTCGGGTTCGCCCTCAAGGGCGATCAACTCAAATTTCCTTCCGGTGCCAGCATCGGCGAACTGGTTGCTGGCGGTGCGCTGGATGCGCAGGTAATCACGCTGCATCTGCAGGCGGGCGCGCTGCGTGATGGCGGCGCGTTGGCGCTGCCGCAGG
>CAZSIO010000094.1:0-4691 GCA_964606865.1 uncultured Sideroxydans sp. | reverse complement strand
CCGGACGTTCCGATTTTCCCAACCAGGTGAACAATGTGCTGTGCTTCCCCTACATCTTCCGCGGCGCGCTGGATGTGGGGGCGACCGCCATCAACGAGGCGATGAAGAAGGCGGCGGTGGTTGCCATCGCCGAGCTGGCCGAGGCGGAACAATCGGAAGAGGTGGCGGCGGTGTACAGCGAAGAGAGTCTGACTTTCGGGACGCAGTATCTGATTCCCAAGCCGTTCGATCCGCGCCTGATCTCCAAGGTCGCGCCGGCCGTGGCGCAGGCGGCGATGGACAGCGGTGTGGCGACGCGCCCCATCACCGACATGCACGCCTATATCGAGCATCTGTCCGGTTTCATTTATCACTCCAACCTGCTGATGAAGCCCGTGTTCGAGATGGCGAAAAAGACGCCGCGCCGGCTGGCCTATGCCGAGGGCGAAGATGAGCGGGTGCTGCATGCGGTGCAGACGGTGGTGGATGAAGGGATCGCCAAGCCGATCCTGGTCGGCCGCCCCGCCGTGATCGAGCAGCGTATTGCCCGGCTCGGCCTGCGCATCCGTGCCGGTGTGGATTTCGAGCTGGTGAATCCGGACGAAGATCCGCGCTACCGCGAATACTGGACGGAGTATCACCGCCTGATGGCACGCAGGGGCGTGACCCCGGAAGTGGCGAAGCGCGATATGCGCCGCCGCAGCACGCTGATCGCCGCGATGCTGGTGCGCATGGGTGCGGCGGACGCGATGTTGTGCGGCACGGTGGGGCAGCCGTTGCACCATTTGCGCTATATCGACGAGGTGATCGGCCACCGTCCCGGCAGCAGCGTGTATGGCGCGATGAACATCCTGCTGCTGCCCCGCCATACCTTGTTCATCTGCGACACGCACGTGAACCTCGACCCGAGCGCGGAAGAGATCGCCGAGATGACTTTGCTGGCAGCGGAGGAAGTGCGCTATTTCGGCATCGCGCCGAAGGTGGCGCTGCTCTCGCATTCAAATTTCGGCAGCCACAACGATGCCTCGGCGCGCAAGATGGCGAGCGCGCGCGAATTGCTGGAGCTGCAGATGCCCGAGCTGGAAGTGGAGGGCGAGATCCACGGCGATGCGGCACTGTCGGAATCCATGCGCAGCGGGATCTTCCCGGCGGCACGGCTGAAGGGGCAGGCGAACCTGCTGGTGATGCCGAATCTGGATGCGGCAAACATCGCCTACAATCTGCTCAAGATGACGGCGGGTGACGGCATCACCATCGGCAGCATCCTGTTGGGGGCGAACAAGTCGGCGCATATTCTGACTTCCACCGCGACCGCGCGCCGCATTGTGAACATGAGTGCCCTGGCGGTTGCCGGGGTGAAAACCAGGAGCGAATGATGAACAAGCAGGAAGTGGAGTTGTTGAGCAGGGAGATCGAGATGCTGATGGCGGAGCGCGCGCGCCTGCTCAAAGTGGCCGGCGCGGCGGCGGTGCTGGTGGCGAACGTCGAAGTTGGCTTGCTGCAACCGAAGGCGGTGGTGCCGGGGGAGATGTTGTCCGAGTGCCTCAATGCCCTGCCCGAAGAGACCCTGCGCGACGCGCTCGAGTCGGTGAAAGCACATTCGTAAACCAGCGTTGCACACGATGCCGAAACAGAAGATCGGGCTCATCCTTACCGGCGGCGGCGCTCGGGCGGCATATCAGGTCGGTGTGCTGAAGGCGCTGGCCGAGTTCACCCCCTATCGCGCCCAGTTGCCGTTCAGCGTGGTCTGCGGCACGTCTGCCGGCGCGCTGAACGCGGTGACGCTGGCGGTCAATGCGCGCCATTTCCGCAAGGGCGTGCGCTACCTGCTCAACATCTGGAACAACGCGCGCGTGACCGACATCTACCGCGCCGATGTGCTGGGGGTGCTCGACAATAGCGGGCGCTGGTTGCTCGGATTGCTGTTGAGCATGTTCGGCAGCAACCGTTTGAACCGGGTGTCGCTGCTGGACAATTCGCCGCTGCGCACCTATCTCGAGCGCATCCTGCCGTGTGAGCTGATCCAGCGCCAGATCGATGACGGTGTGCTGCATGCGCTGGGCATCACCGCCTCCGGTTATGGTTCGGGCCAATCGGTCACTTTTTATCAGGGCGCACCCGGGATTGAGCCGTGGAAGCGCGCGCGCCGGGTCGGCTTGCCGACCCGCATCGATATCCAGCATCTGCTCGCTTCGGCGGCGCTTCCGTTCGTTTTCCCGGCGGTGCATGTCAATCGCGAGTTCTTCGGCGACGGTTCGATGCGCCAGATGGCGCCGATCAGTTCCGCCCTGCATCTCGGCGCCGAGCGGGTACTGGTGGTCGGTGTCGGCCAGCGCACGGCAAATAAAACGGAGAAGCGCGCCAAGATCGAGCACTATCCGTCGCTGGCGGAGATCGCCGGACACGCGCTCGACAGTATTTTCCTCGACGGGCTGGAAGTGGATCTGGAGCGCCTGTATCGCATCAACCACACGGTGGGTGCAATGCCGGAATCGATGCGCGCGCAGCTCGATTTGCACCAGATCAATGCGCTGGTGATCCGCCCCAGCCAGCCGCTGGAAAAGATTGCCGAACGCCATGTCGGACATCTGCCGTGGACCATCCGTGTGCTGCTGCGCCTGCTCGGGGTAAGACGCGGCAACGGCGCCAATCTGGTCAGTTATCTGCTGTTCGATAAAGATTATTGCCGCGCGTTGATCGATCTCGGGTATCAGGACACCCTGCAGCGGCGGGAAGAGATCGTGCAGTTTCTGGAGCAGGGCGGAACGCCGGTGTGCGTTGATCTGGCGCAATGAAGCGCGCCGTGGCGAACACTCCGCACCCGCTGACATTTGGCTTGCTGCGCTTGCTGGCAGATGGTGAATTCCACTCCGGGCAGGTGATGGCCAGGCAGCTTGGTCTGTCGCGCGCCAGTGTGCACAACGCTTTGCAGGGTGTCGGTGAATTCGGTCTGGATTTGCATCGGGTGCGCGGCCGCGGCTACCGGCTGGCGCGGCCCCTGCATTGGCTGGATGCCGCCGCGATCAAAAAACAGCTGGCCGATGCGGGTGAGCAAGTGCAACTGGAGATCCTCGATCACGCGACTTCCACCAATGCCGTGTTGTTGCAGCGCACCGCGCTCGGCGCGCCCTCCGGCAGTGTCGTGGCGGCGGAGTGGCAAAGTGCGGGGCGGGGCCGACTGGGCAGGACATGGCATGCCGCGCTGGGCGAGGCGCTGACCTTTTCTGTGCTGCGGCGTTTCGCCTGCGGTCTGGGCGCGTTGTCCGGACTGAGCCTGGCGGTCGGCGTGGCGGTGTTGCGCGCCCTGCATGAACTGGGGGTGCGGGATGTCAGGCTGAAATGGCCCAACGACATCCTGTTGCCGGAGGGGAAATTGGCCGGTATTTTGCTCGAGGCGCAGGGCGACATGCTGGGACCGAGCGCGGTGGTCATCGGCATCGGCCTTAACCTGCGGTTGACTGAAGCGGCGCGCGCCGCAATCGATCAGCCGGCGGGCGAGCTGGCTGCCGTGCCATTGAGCGGGCGCAGCCGGGTGCTGGGGGTGTTGCTGCAGCATCTGCTGCGTGTATTGGATGAGTTCGCGGCGCAGGGATTTGGCGCACTGCGCGCGGAATGGGAACGCAACCACGCATTCCGGCAGCGCGAGATCAGACTCTCGTTGCCGGATGGAACGACTGTCGCGGGAGTGGTGCGCGGGGTGACCGATGAAGGGGCGCTGTGCGTGGAAACGGCCGCGGGTGAGCGCGTGTTCCATACCGGCGAGATCAGTTTGAGGGGGTGCTGAATGGTGTTGCTGGACATGGGGAACAGCCGCTGCAAATGGGCTCGGGTCCAGGCTGGGCAGTGGATTGCGCGCGGTGTGATCGAGAATGCAAAGATCGACACGCTGGCAGCAGTGTTTGCCCGCCTGTCCACACCGTCCCGCATCCTGGTTTCCAATGTCGCGGGCGCAGAGATGGCGGCGCGGCTGCGCACGCTGCTGTCGGTGTGGCCGTGCGCGCCGACATTCGTCACCGCCTGTGCGGCGCAATGCGGCGTGCGCAACAGTTATCAGTTCCCGCCACAACTCGGCAGCGACCGCTGGGCGGCACTCATCGGCGCGCGGCAACACGTGCGTGAAGCGTGTCTGGTGGTCAATTGCGGCACGGCCACCACGATCGATTCCCTGTCTGCCGAGGGAGAATTCATCGGCGGGCTGATTCTGCCCGGAGTGGACCTGATGCGGCGCGGCTTGCGCACCAACACGGCGCAACTGGCAGACGCCGAGGGTGTCGTGTGCGACTTTCCGCTGAACACCGCCGATGCGATGATGAGCGGCGCATTGCGCGCGACGCAGGGCGCGATCGTGCAGCAATACAATTTATTGCAACAGCGCTGCGGCACTGCGCGCTGTGTCATCAGTGGCGGCGCGGACGGGGCCGTGACGGCGCAGCTGGCCGTGCCCTGCATACGGGTGGACGATCTGGTGCTGCAGGGGTTGCAAGTGATGGGAGAAAACGAAGCATGAGCAGGGTGTGGTTGATCGGGTTGCTGCTGGTTAATGTGTTGCTCTTTGCGCTGATCCGCTGGGGTGCGCTGCTGACCGACGAGCCTGAAGCGCTGTTGGCGCAGACGGAATTCAATGCCGAAAAAATCCGGCTGCTCGATGCGGCAGCCCTGCGCGCGCGCGCCCAGATCATTGCAGCGAGTGCCCCGGAGGTTGTCGGCGTGGA
>CAZSIO010000093.1:0-4910 GCA_964606865.1 uncultured Sideroxydans sp. | reverse complement strand
ACTGGTGGTGGAGGTGATCAGGATCGAACTGACGACCTTCTGATTGCGAACCAGACGCTCTCCCAACTGAGCTACACCCCCACTGCGGGTGCGCATCCTAAAGGTAAATGCGCGCTTTGGGAAGGGCAAGCGTGTTCCTAAACAGGGCAATTCCTGCAATAATCCGGCGTACGACGACAATCCAAACCAAAGAGGCTGCATCATGACCATGACTCAAGACGATATGAAACGCGCTGTCGCCCAGGCGGCGGTCGCCTATGTGCCGAACGATTGCATCGTGGGGGTGGGCACCGGCTCCACCGCCAATTTCTTTATCGATGAGCTGGCGAAGATCAAGGGCAAGATCCGCGGCGCGGTGGCCAGTTCGGAAGCGTCAGCCAAGCGTTTGCAGGGACACGGCATCGAAGTGTTGTCGCTGAACGATGCGGGCGATCTGCCGGTGTATGTGGATGGCGCGGACGAGATCACGCGTCACATGCATATGATCAAGGGCGGCGGCGGGGCGCTGACGCGCGAGAAGATCGTGGCGGCGGCCAGCAAGAAGTTCATTTGTGTATGCGACGCCAGCAAGCTGGTGGATGTGCTGGGCAAGTTTCCTTTGCCGATCGAAGTCATTCCGATGGCGCGCAGTTACATCGCGCGCGAGGTGGTGAAGCTGGGCGGGCAGCCAAAATTGCGTGAAGGTTTCACCACCGATAACGGCAATGTCATTCTGGACGTGCATCATCTGCAGATCATGAATCCGGTCGAACTGGAAAACTTGCTGAACCAGTTGCCCGGAGTAGTCACCAACGGGTTGTTCGCGCGGCGCGGCGCCGATGTCCTGTTGCTGGGCACGCCACAGGGTGTTCAGACGCTGACCGCGTAATAAAAATTTAACTTTAACAAGCTAACATCCCGCATTGACTCTTTACGGAAAAAACCATGGCCAACAACGAACACACATCGAAACAATTTGATGCCGAGCTGGAGGCGGTGCGCGCGCGCGTGCTGCAGATGGGCGGCCTGGTCGAGAGCCAGATCCGTCTGGCGGTTGAATCGCTGGTCAGTGGCGATGTGGCGCTGATGAACAAGGTAATCGGGGATGATCATCGCGTGAACGCGATGGAAGTCGAGATCGACGAGAGCTGCAGCCGCATTCTGGTGCGGCGGCAACCGGCGGCAGGTGACTTGCGCATGGTGATGACCGTGATCAAGACCATCACTGATCTGGAGCGGATCGGCGACGAGGCAGAGAAGATCGCGCGCATGGCCAAGCTGCTGTCGCAGCAGGAGCGTCTGCGTCTGCCGCGCTATAACGAGATCAAACGCGCGGCGGAGATCGCGCTCGACATGTTGCGCAAATCGCTGGACGCGTTTGCGCGGCTCGACCTGGCCACGGCAGCGACGGTCGTGCGCCAGGACGAACTGGTGGACGAGGAATTCCGCGCCATCATGCGTTACCTGATCACATTCATGATGGAAGACCCGCGCACGATCTCGACCTCGCTGGAGATTCTGTTTGTGGCAAAGGCGATCGAGCGCATCGGCGACCATGCCAAGAATATGTCCGAATATGTGGTTTACATGGTCAAGGGACGCGACGTGCGACATGTGACCGTCGAGGAAATCGAGCGCGAAGTGAAACAATAATTCGCCGCGCCATCCCGTGCAACAACAACCCCTCATCGCCGCAGTTGACCTGGGCTCGAACAGTTTCCGCCTGCAGGTCGCGCGGGTGGTGGACGACCAACTCTACATGCTGGACGGTCTGCGCGAGGCGGTAAGACTGGCCGCCGGGATGGACGAGGACAAGATTCTCAACCGGGACGCACAACAACGGGGTTTGTCCTGTCTGCAAAAATTCGGGGAGCGTTTGCGCGGTTTGCCGCCCGAGGCGGTGCGCGCGGTGGGCACCAACTCGCTGCGTGTCGCCAAAAACGCGCCGGAATTTCTCAAGCTGGCCGAAGCCGCACTCGGTTTTCCCATCGAAGTCATTGCCGGCCGCGAAGAGGCGCGCCTGATCTATCTTGGCGTCGCACAGGGACTGCCGCGCACCGATGAGCGCCGCATGGTGATGGACATCGGCGGCGGCTCGACCGAATTCATTATCGGCCAGGGGTTTCAGCCGACCCAATTGGAAAGCCTGTACATGGGTTGTGTCAGTTACAGCGCGCGCTACTTTGCCGACGGAAAGATATCCAAATCCAATCTCAAAGAGGCAGAATTCGCCGCCCGCAACGAGCTGCAAACGATCGTGGCGGATTACACCGGCGATCATTGGGAGGTGGCACTGGGATCATCCGGCAGCGCGCGCGTGATCTGCGACATCCTGGAACAGAACGGATACAGCGACGGCGGCATCACGCGTGAAGGGCTGGAGAAACTCCGCGCGCAACTGCTCAAGGTGGGCGATGTGAACAAGCTGGATCTGCCCGGATTGAAACCGGATCGTGTCCCGGTGTTACCCGGCGGCTTTGCCATCATGCATGCGGCATTCTGCGAGCTCGGAATCGAGCGCATGCAGCCGGCGCTGGGTGCACTGCGCGAAGGTGTGCTGTACGACCTGCATGGGCGTTTCACCCACAACGACATGCGCGAAGCGACCGTCCAGCAATTCATGCGCCGTTATCATGTGGCGGCGCAACAAGCCAAACGAGTCGCCGATCTGTCCATTTCCCTTGCCCGGCAATTCCTCGGAGGGCAGTTGGATGAATCGACCCGGCAATATTTGCAATGGGCAGCCCGCTTGCACGAGATCGGGATCAGCGTCGCGCACAGTGGTTACCACAAACATTCTGCCTACATTCTGGCCAACGCCGACATGCCCGGATTTTCGAGAAAAGAGCAGGCGCGCTTGAGTTTGCTGACCCTGGCGCATCGTGGCGGTTTGGCAAAGTTGCGGGATCAACTGCGTGAGTCGCAAGACTTGGCGCTGGTGATGGCCCTGCGCCTGGCCACCCTGTTTTGTCGCAATCGCAGCGCCGTCTCATTACCCGAACTGCAAGGCCAGTTCAGCGGGACGAAATTTTATTTGGCGCTGGAAAAGGGATGGTTGACGCAGAACCCGTTGACTGAGACCGCCTTGCAAGACGAAGCCAAACAATGGAAGGCGTTGGACGTCAGTGTTCAGGTTGCCGAGGTTTAGGCATTCCCCGTGTTAAACTCCATTCCGAAGCTGGCTAGACAGTCGCTGCGCACCTTGGGTTGCGTAGAGGACAACGAAGTTGCAGTGCAGGCTAATGCGCGTAGCGCGTTATGCCGGAACTAAAGTCCGGGTTCCCGGACGTTCGGAATCACCCGTGTTAAACTCCACTCCGAAGCTGGCTAGACAGTCGCTGCGCACCTTGGGTTGCGTAGAGGACAACGAAGTTGCAGTGCAGGCTAATGCGCGTAGCGCGTTATGCCGGAACTAAAGTCCGGGTTCCCGGACGTTCGGAATCACCCGTGTTAAACTCCACTCCGAAGCTGGCTAGACAGTCGCTGCGCACCTTGGGTTGCGTAGAGGAAAGTCCGGGCTCCGCAGAGCAGGATGCCGGTTAACGACCGGACGCCGTGAGGCGATGGAAAGTGCCACAGAGAACAGACCGCCGATGAACTGATTTCGGTCAGGGTCAGGCAAGGGTGAAACGGCGAGGTAAGAGCTCACCGCGTTCGTGGCAACACGGACGGCACGGTAAACCCCATCCGGAGCAAGACCAAATAGGCTGGCCATGACGTTGCTCGCGTCGCCAGCGGGTAGGTTGCTTGAGCGTCAGGTAACGAAACGCCTAGAGGAATGACTGTCCACGACAGAACCCGGCTTATCGGCCAGCTTCACCTCATACGAAGTGGAAAAATGACAGAACATCGTCAGGTTACTCAGCAGTCAGAAATTAAAGCTACAAAAAATTGATATATCACGTGTAGGAGCCCGATTTATCGGGCGATTTCAAGATTGGCTATCGCCCGATAAATCGGGCTCCTACAACGACATTTTGGTTTAAGCAATGATTTCGACTATTGGTACATGTGTTGCCTAATTAACTGACTGCTCTGTAATACCCGACCGACAGGCCGGCGAGCAGGTAGGATGGGTTGAGCGCAGCGATACCCAGCAAATTGTCGCCTGATTTTAATGATGGGTATCGCTGCGCTCAACCCATCCTGCAACTTACTGATTCGCGGTAAGCGCCTGCTCCAGTTGGTCCGCAGGCAGATAGCCCGGATTCATCACGCCATTGCCGAAGATCAGCGCGGGTGTGCCGTTCACCTTCAGCTTGCGTCCCAGTGCCATAACCTGATCGGTTTTGGTGGCGCAATTTCCCTTGGGCGGCTTGATTCCTTTCAGCATCCAGTTGTCCCAGGCCTGGAACGGCTGTTTGCTGCACGATATATCCCGCACCAGTTCAGCCGAACCCTCGAAGATCGGATACAGGAACACGTAATGGGTCAGGTCGTCGATTTTCTCCAGTTCCTGCGCCAGCTTCTTGCAATAGCCGCAGTTGGGGTCTTCAAAGGTGATCAGCGTACGTTTGCCCTTGCCTTTGACTTTCTTGATCGCCAGTTCGAGCGGCAACTTCTTGACGTCAACGGCGAACAGCTGGCGCGCGCGCGCATCGGTGAGGTTGCTGCGCAACTGCATGTCAAACAACTTGCCATCGATCAGGTAACGCCCGCTCTCGTCCGAGTAATAGATGTGATCGCCGGTGACGACCTCGTACAGCCCCTGCACCGGCGTGGTGTTGACCTGATCGATGGGACCGATGGTCTGCTGGTAATTCTGCTGCAGGGTTTGTTTGACCGCGGCCGTGTCGTTGGCGGCGAGGGCGACGTTGGCGGCACAGCAGAAAAACAGGGACAACAGGATTTTATGCATCGGGGTTTCCTTTTTGGGTTGATCAGTTGAGGGCGTGGCGCGCCAGCATTCTCTTCAGCGGGGTGACGGCATT
>CAZSIO010000092.1:0-4958 GCA_964606865.1 uncultured Sideroxydans sp. | reverse complement strand
CACCCGCTCGATTACACCGGGCGAAGACATCCGCGCCGGGCGCTGGTGGTGGGAAAACCCCGAAAACAAGGAGTGTGGCTTGCATGTCAGCCACACGCCGCCAAGTGTGGGCGTAGCCCACGGTTTCGGGGTTTCGGTGCAGGGTAATGTCGGGCGCGAAGCGCACGAGGTTAGTCGTAACCAAAACCCCGAAAACAAGGAGTGCGGCCTGCATGTCATCAAGGGGCCGAAGGTGGCGCACGGCAGCGGTGTGCAGGCGGTGAGCAAGACTTCCTTGCAGGCGAGCCGCGAGCGGGTATTCGAAATCGCCGCCCGCGCCAAATTCAAACAGGAGGTTCCGGCGTGAAGCGGGGGCTTGAAACGAAATGAAACTATTCGATCACAACATGAGCACAAAAACCTTATCCCATCTGGATACGCTGGAGTCCGAATCCATCCACATCATGCGCGAGGTCGCGGCGGAATGTAAAAATCCGGCGCTGCTGTTCTCCGGCGGCAAGGATTCCATCGTCATGCTGCGCCTGGCGGAGAAGGCGTTTCGCCCGGCGAAGTTTCCATTTCCGCTGGTGCACATCGACACCGAGCACAACTTTCCGGAGGTGATCGCCACGCGCGACAAGCTGGCCGCCGATCTGGGCGAGCGGCTGATCGTGCGTTCGCTGGAAGACTCGATCAAGCGCGGCACGATCGTGATCAAGGACGAGAGCAAGCCGCGCAATCCCTACCAGTCGGTGACCCTGCTGGAGACCATCGTTGAGTTCGGCTTCGACGCCTGCCTGGGCGGGGCGCGGCGCGACGAGGAAAAGGCGCGCGCCAAGGAACGCATCTTCTCCTTCCGCGACGAGTTCGGCCAATGGGACCCGAAGAACCAGCGCCCGGAATTGTGGGACATCTACAACACCCGCGTGCATCCCGGCGAGAACATTCGCGTGTTCCCGATCAGCAACTGGACCGAGACCGACATCTGGCAATACATCGGGCGCGAGCGGCTGCACATTCCGAGCATCTATTTCGCGCACGAACGCGAAGTGATCCGGCGCGGCGGCAACGTGATCCCGGTGTCGCATCTGGTGCAGCCGAAGGCGGGCGAAAAAGTGGAAGTGGTGTCGGTGCGCTTCCGCACCGTGGGCGACATGACTTGTACCGCGCCGGTGGAATCCACCGCGCGCACGGTGGACGAGATCATCGCCGAGACCGCGACCACGCGCATCACCGAACGCGGCGCGACGCGCATGGACGACCAGACTTCGGATGCGTCGATGGAATTGCGCAAGAAGGAAGGATACTTCTGAGAAGCTTGTGGGAGCGCAATTTATTGCGCGATGAATCCAATAAGATCGCGCAATGAATTGCGCTCCCACATTATGCAGAATGCACAAAGGGATTAACCATGAACACCACCACACAACTGTTACGTTTCATCACCGCCGGCTCGGTTGACGACGGCAAGAGCACGCTGATCGGCCGTCTGCTGCACGACTCGAAATCCATCTTTGAGGACCAGTTCGCGGCGATTGCAAAGACCAGCGAGAAGCGCGGCATGGCGGCGGTCGATCTGTCGCTGTTGACCGACGGCCTGCAAGCCGAGCGCGAGCAGGGCATCACCATCGACGTGGCCTACCGCTACTTCGCCACGCCCAAGCGCAAGTTCATCATCGGCGACACGCCGGGGCACGAGCAATACACGCGCAACATGGTGACGGCGGCGAGCACCGCCAATCTGGTCGTCATTCTGATCGATGCGCGTAAAGGTGTCCTGGTCCAGACCCGCCGCCACAGCTATATCGCCAGTCTGCTCGGCGTGCCGCACGTGGTGCTGGCGGTGAACAAGATGGACATGGTCGATTATTCGCAGGCACGCTTCGACGAGATCGTCGCCGAATACAGGGCTTTTGCCGCCCAGCTCGGTCTGCACGACGTGCATTGCATCCCGTTGTCGGCGCTGAATGGCGACATGGTGGTGGAGCGCGGCGACCGGTTGGGCTGGTACCAGGGCCCGGCCTTGCTCGAATTGCTGGAGAACGTCGAGATCGAGCACGACGTGAACACCAGCGACTTCCGCTTCCCGGTGCAATGGGTGTGCCGCCCGCAGACCGACGAACATCACGATTTCCGCGGGTTCGCCGGGCGCATCGAGGCGGGCGAAGTGTCGGTGGGCGACGCAGTCACCGTGTTGCCGTCGGGACGCACCACCACCGTCAAGGAAATATTCACCTATGACGGCGGCCTGCTCACGGCCTATGCGCCGCAGTCCGTCACCCTGCGGCTGGCCGACGAGATCGATATCTCGCGCGGCGACATGCTGGTTAAATCAAGCAATCAGCCGCCCAAGGTGGAAAAGGAGTTTGAGGCCACCCTGTGCTGGCTGGCCGAGTCGCCGCTGGACAAACAGCGCAAGTATCTGGTCAAGCACACCACGCGCACGGCAAAGTGCCTGTTCTCGCGCCTCGACTACCGGGTCGATGTCAACACGCTGGAGCAGCATGCGGTGGAGCAGTTGCAGATGAACGACATCGCGCGCGTGGCGATCAAGACCCAGCTGCCGCTGGTGTTTGACCGCTACGCCACCGACCGTGCGACCGGCAGTTTCATCGTCATCGACGAAGCGACCAACAACACCGTCGCGGCGGGCATGATCGCGTAGCAAGCTGGATACGGTGCGGCAGATTTTGTGGGTCGGGTTTCAACCCGACAAGGCGCTATGCATGTTTGTGGGCTATCGGACTAAAGTCAGACAGAGCACGCGCTCTGCCCAGTGCTTATGCGCAACAGTAGAGATCGTTCTCACGCGGAGACGCGGAGGTCGCGGAGCAAGGTAATCTGAAAGGGCTGATTTCCCTCCGCGCACCCCCCGTCTCCGCGTGAAAACGATTTCCTTGCCCGTTCGTGAATTTCGCGGGCGGTCGATTGTGGTATCTTTCCGCCATTGAAACTGATGCCACACCGTTGCCGCCATGAGCTTGCTTGCCCTGATCGCCGCCCTGCTGCTGGAACAAGTTGTTCCGCTGTCTTCGCGCCAGTTCCTGTACGAATGGGTGCTGGCCTATGTCAAATTCTTTCGGGAGCGTTTCGACGCGGGCGAACGCTCGCACGGGCGCATCGCCTGGCTGCTCGCCGTGCTGCCGCCGCTGGCGCTGGTGTGGCTGCTCTATGCCATGCTGCTGGCCAAGCACGCGGTGTTCGCCTGGGCGTTCAGCGTGCTGGTGCTTTACCTCTCAATGGGCTTTCGCCAGTTCAGCCATTACTTCACCGATATTCACCAGGCCTTGCGCGACAACGATTTAACCCTCGCGCGCGAACTGCTAAGTGAATGGACCGGCAAGTCCTGCAACGACCTGAACCCGGAAGAGGTGGCCCGCTACACCATCGAACAGGCGCTGCTGGCCTCGCACCGCCATGTGTTCGGTGTCATCTTCTGGTTCGTCATCTTTATGCTGCTCGGCCTGGGGCCGCTCGGCGCCGTGCTGTACCGGCTGGCCGCCTTTATCGCCGCTCAGTGGCGCGGGGAGGATGAAGAAACCAGCGTGTTTGGCACTTTCGCACAGCAAGCATGCCGTGTGCTGGAATGGTTGCCGTTGCGCCTGACCGCCGGCAGCTTCGCCATCGTCGGCAATTTTGAAGACACGATTTTTTGCTGGCGCACCCAAGCGGCGGAATGGCCGGTGCCGGATCAAGGCATCCTGCTCGCCAGCGGCGCCGGCGCGCTCGGGATCAAGCTGGGTGAAACCCTGGTGCTCGATGACCAGCCCGTCTATCGCCCCGAACTGGGGAGCGGCGATGCCGTGGATATCGACCATCTGCAAAGCGCGGTCGGCCTGGTCTGGCGCACGCTGGTGTTCCAGTTGATCATTCTGATGATGCTGACGGTGGCAAATCTGCTCGGTTAATGTCCGGCGATCTGCTGGAACAGTTGCAATCTTCGCGGGTCGATCTTGCCTTCTGCGGTTGCCTTGCGGATTGCGCAGTCCGGTTCGTGCGAGTGGCTGCAATTGGCGAAGCGGCATTGGCCGAGGTAGGGCAGGAATTCGGGGAAGTTTCTTTCCATTGCGGCAAAATCCAGATGATGTAATCCGAACAGTTGCACGCCGGGGCAGTCGATGAGGTGGCTGTTGCTATTCAGGTGATACAGCTTGGCGTGGGTGGTGGTGTGTTTGCCGGAGTCGAGCACGGTGGAAATTTCGCGCGTGGCGGCTTGCGCGGCGGGGATCAGCGCGTTGATCAATGTCGATTTGCCCATCCCGGATTGGCCGACCAGAACGCTGGTGTGCCCTTGCAGAAAAGGCAACAGCGGCGCGACATTCTGTTTGGCCGATAACTCCAGCACCCGGTAGCCGATCTTGCCATAGACCGCGAGCTGGGCGCGTGCCGCGGTGACCTGGGGCAGGTCGCACTTGTTCAGCACGATGAGGATGTCCAGCTTCTGCTCGTGCCCGGCGAGCAGACAGCGCGCCAGCAGTTCGTCGTTGAACGACGGCTCGCTGGCAACGACGACGATGAGTTGGGTGACGTTGGCCGCGATGAGTTTCTGTTTGTACGCATCGGAACGGTAGAGCAGGCTGGTGCGCGGGGCGATGCGGTCGATGACACCTTGATCAGTTCCGCTGCGGGTGATTTCCACGGTGTCGCCGCAGGCAACTTCGCTTTTCTTGCCGCGCGGTACGCATTCCAGTATCTCGCCGTCCGGCAGTTCTGCCAGATAGTGCCGCCCGAAAGCGGCAATGGTTTGTCCTGTCAGTTTCAAACCGGATCACCCATTGGTCCGTCATTCCGGCGCAGGCATGTAGGTCGAGTTTCAACCCGACGCCGTTTGGCCGCTCCTCGAAACTCGCCGAAAGCGGCTCGTTTTGTCGGGTTGAAACCCGATCTGCAGATTCCGGCTTGCGCCGGAATGAGGGGCGGGGAGTGTTGTTTCAAATCTTGAACAGCGCGTCCACTTTCGCGGCGCAGATGAAATCGTT
>CAZSIO010000091.1:0-5007 GCA_964606865.1 uncultured Sideroxydans sp. | reverse complement strand
AACGTTACTTGCGCAACTTCATCTCCAGCTCGGTGTGATCCTCACTGCGCACCGACACTTTTTCCGCTACCGACTTGTAGCCTTCCAGCTCCAGGCGAACGGGATAGATGCCCGGTGGCAGATCGATACGGAGCGGCGTCAAGCCATAATAGACATCCTCCACGTAAACCTTGGCCCGCGCCGGGGTGGAATTCAGCACCAGCGTCCCATTTGTTGCGGTCGCAACGTTTGCCGTGACAGGCGAAACACCAGTGGGTAGCGCGGTGGAATGGATCGTCACGCCCTGCACCGGTTTAACCGCCGCGTCCAGCCCGAACAGATCGGGGCGCGCCGACATCAGCACCGACAGAAGGGATTCGCTGGTCTTGGTCGCTACAACCTGCAATCCGTGCCGCAGGAAATCGGCCACATCCTGCTTGCCGTTGCCGGAGCTGCCGGCATAACGCTCTTTCTTCTCCGCCACCACGCCCGACCAGATCACCTTGCCGCTGGCGACTTCTGTCAGGGTCGAGTCAATGACGATATTGAGGTAATCGCGCTCCTTGATATCAACACTCAAGGTCTTGATCGATCCGGTCAGCTGAAACTGGGCATTTTTTGCATTGGGCTCCAAGACCTGCAAACCGCTATCACCCAACTGCTTCTGCATCATCTCACCGGCCAGACCGGCGACCTCCCGATCCAGCATGATCTGCTTGCCGGTCAGCCCCATGACGCGCGCTTCCAGGATACCGACATAACGGGAATCAACTCCGCGACCATCGGTGTAGGGCGCAATGCGCACCGTCACCGGATATTTCTGCTCCCGTGCACCCGGAGAGGGTTTGTCGGACAGGCGAACATGCAAGTCACTGCCGGATTCGCGGGAGGTACCCAAACCGGCGCAACCGGCAAAGGCAAACAGCAGCACCAGCGGTGCGAGGATGAAACGGAATAACTTCATATCAATCGTCTCCATCTGATGAATCGGGTCGTTCATTTCAGTCCGCGCATCAGACTGTCGTCCTGGATTTTTAACCCTGTGCAATCGCGGCTTCGATTTCGGCAAAAGTGTGCGCCAGTTCGAAACTCTGCGCCTGTGCGCCGAGCTGGCGCCCGATCTGGGTGGCGGAAAAGATTCCGCACACCCGCTGGCAACCATCCGGCATGGTGGCAGCCACCAACCCGTGCTGGCGATGGGCCTTCTTCAAAGTCGCCACGATGGCGCCGATTTTTGCCTTTTTGACCTCCTCGATATCGAGCACTTCCAGTTCGGATTGCGGCGTCATGATGTCGCTCACCAGGATGTCCGCATGGGTGCCACCCATCTGCTGCAAAAAACGCATGGGCTTCTCGCCCAGAATATCGCTGGCGGTGATGATGCCCGCCACCTGTTCCTCATCGTCCAGCACCAGCAACAGCCGCACGCCGTATTTGATCATCTTGGCGTTGGCCTTGTTCATCGGGGTGGCGGCTCGCACGCTGACCACCGACACCTTGGTTAAATCAGTCATCGCATCCAGCGCGGAGTCGTTCAGCTTGATATGTTGCCGCAACGATTGCGACGGACGCACAAAAGAGGCGCATGTTTTCAGCGGGGTCGATGCCAATGCGTTGTATTCGGTGATCATGTTTTCTCCTGATTGATATTCAATTGATATTCACTGCGCGAACGATGGAGCCGGGCCTGCTGGCCATGCAAGGCAGGCAAGTAACGCGCCAATTCATTCAAAGCCATCCGGTACACCTCGCGTTTGAATTCGATGACCGAGTCCAGTTCCACCCAGTATTCGGTCCAGCGCCAGGCATCAAACTCGGGATGTTCCGATGCGCGCAAACAGACATCGCAATCGTGCCCGGTCAGACGCAACAGAAACCAGATCTGCTTTTGTCCCCTGAAATGCGAGCGCGACTCGCGCTTGCCCCAACTGTTCGGCACATCGTAACGCATCCAGTCCCGGGTGCGCCCCAGAATCTCAATGTGACAAGCATGCAAACCGACTTCTTCGTGCAGCTCGCGGTACATGGCCTGCTCCGGCGTTTCGCCGTGCTGGATCCCGCCCTGCGGAAACTGCCACGCGTCCTGCCTGATGCGCTTGCCCCAAAAAACCTGATTCTTTGCATTGGTCAGAACGATGCCGACATTCGGGCGATAACCTTCGCGGTCTATCATGATTCGCCCCATCCGTTTTTAACGGGGTGGATTGTTCCACATTTCGCCCTGACTGGAAAGACGGCAGACCCGGCATACAGTAGAATTGCGCCCTCCAAAGACTTCAAGAGCAATAGCTATGCGCGTTTCACAATTTTTCATCTCCACGCTCAAGGAAGCCCCGGCCGAAGCCGAACTGGTCAGCCACCGTCTGATGCTGCGTGCCGGCTATATCAAACGGCTGGCCAGCGGGCTCTACACCTGGATGCCGCTCGGCCTGCGTGTGCTGCGCAAGGTGGAGCGGGTGGTGCGCGAAGAAATGGACCGCAGCGGCGCGCTGGAATTGCTGATGCCGGCGGTGCAGCCGGCAGAACTGTGGCAGGAAACCGGGCGCTGGGATGTGTTCGGCCCGCAGATGCTGAAAATCCGCGACCGCCACGACAACCTGTTCTGCTTCGGCCCGACCCACGAGGAAGTCATCACCGACATCGCGCGGCGCGAAATCAAGAGCTATCGCCAGTTGCCGCTGAATTTCTACCAGATCCAGACCAAATTCCGCGATGAAGTCCGGCCGCGTTTCGGCGTGATGCGCGCGCGCGAGTTCATGATGAAGGACGCCTATTCCTTCCACGCCGACTTCGCCAGCCTGCAGCAGACCTACCGCGTGATGTACGAGACCTACAGCCGCATCTTCAACCGCCTCAATTTGCAATTCCGCGCGGTGGCGGCGGACACCGGCGCGATCGGCGGCAGCGGCTCGCACGAATTCCACGTGCTGGCCGATTCCGGCGAGGACGGCCTGGCGTTCTGTCCGGATTCGGATTACGCCGCCAACGTCGAACTGGCCGAGGCGCTCGCGCCGACAACTCTGCGCGCAGCCGCTACCGAAACCATGCGCGACGTGGCTACGCCCAGTCAGACCACCTGCGAGGACGTTGCCGCGCTGCTCGGCATTCCATTACAGCGCACAGTCAAACTGCTCGCGGTGATCGCGGCAGAACAACTGGTGATCCTGCTACTGCGCGGCGACCACAGCCTGAACGAAGTAAAGGTAAGCAAACTGCCCGGCCTCGCCGATTTCCGTTTCGCGCGCGAAGACGAGATCCGCGCCTTCTTCAATTGCCCGCCCGGCTTCCTCGGCCCGGTCGGGATCGAGCGCGGCAAGACGCGCATCATCGCCGACCGCAGCGTGGCGGTGATGAGCGATTTCGTCGCGGGCAGCAACAAACCCAAGTTCCACACTGCCGGCATCAACTGGGGACGCGACCTGGCCGAGCCCGATCTGGTCGCCGACCTCCGCAATGTGGTTGCCGGCGATCCGTCACCCGATGGCAAAGGCGTGCTTGAACTCTGTCGCGGCATCGAGGTGGGTCACATCTTCCAGTTGCGCACCAAATATTCTGAAGCGCTGCAAGCCACCTATCTGGACGAACACGGCAAGGCGCAAGTCATGGAAATGGGCTGCTATGGCATCGGCGTGTCGCGCATTGTGGCGGCCGCCATCGAGCAGTATAACGACGAGCGCGGCATCACCCTGCCCGCCGGCATGGCACCGTTTCAGGTTGCCATCGCGCCCATCGGCTACAAGAAAAGCGAAGTTGTGCGCGCCGCCGCCGACGCCCTCTACAGCGAACTGACTTCTCTTGGCATCGAAGTCTTGCTGGATGACCGCGACGAGCGCCCAGGCGTGATGTTTGCCGATCTGGAACTGATCGGCATCCCGCATCGCATCACCATCGGCGAGCGCAGCCTGAAGGAAGGCAAGGCCGAATATCAGGGTCGCCGCGATGGGGCAGCGCAGGCCGTGGCCTTGCGTGACATCGCAAAGCTCGTACAATCGGCGCTATGCGATTGAATTTTTATTCTCAAACACTGTTGCGGGCGCTGGCACTGACGGCGGGTGTCTGCCTGTCCGGTGCCGTGCAAGCGGGCGCGCAGCGCGAGGAAGCGCTGTCGGCCAGCGTGCGGGCTGTGTTGCAACATAGCGTGGCCGATCAGGCTGCGCCCAAGCTGGCCTTCGCGAATCGTTACGAGGCGGACAAGTGGCTGAACGAAATGTCGCGACGCCTGCAATCGCGGATGCCGGACAAGACCGCCAGACTGGAATTCCTCAGCACCGTGCATTATGAAGCGACCCGGGCGGGACTCGATCCGCATCTGGTGCTGGCGCTGATCGAAGTGGAAAGCGGCTTCCGCAAATATGCGGTATCAAAAGCGGGCGCGCGCGGATACATGCAGGTGATGCCGTTCTGGACTCGCTCAATCGGCGCAGCCGACCACAACCTGTTCCATTTGCGCATGAATCTGCGCTACGGCTGCACCATCCTGCGCTACTACCTGGACATTGAAAAAGGCGATACGCATCGGGCACTGGCGCGCTACAACGGCAGCCTGGGCAAACCCAAATACCCGCAACGGGTGCATGCCGTGTGGCAAAAGAAGTGGAAACCGGTCAGCCGGGGCTGAGTTCCCGGCTCAGGGTTTGTTGCTTTTGATATAAGACTCGACGCTGTCGCGCGTGAGCATGCCCTGCTGGTAACTGATCAGTTCTCCGCGCGGATTGTAGAGATAGGATGTGGGTAGCACTGTCACCTCGCCCACCTGTTCGGCCAGATTATAATCACCCAGCACGACCGGATAGTTCACTTTGAATCGTTCAATAAACTGGCGCACCGATTTCGCGCTCGAATCGAGCGCGACCCCGATCACCACCAGATCTTTTTTACTGTGCGCCCGGTGCAGATCGACCAGATCGGGAATCTCTTCCAGGCAGGGCGGACACCAGGTCGCCCAGAAATTCACCAACACCCACTTGCCGCGATAGTCGGCCAACCGTTGCGGCTGGCCTTGCATATCCTCGAACACGAAGGGCTGCG
>CAZSIO010000090.1:0-5077 GCA_964606865.1 uncultured Sideroxydans sp. | reverse complement strand
TGACACTGGCTGACCCCAAACCTTTGCTGACCGTGATCGTTGCTGTTTTCAATGGTGCAGCTACGTTGCAGCAATGCATCGACAGTGTCGCGCGGCAAACCTACCCAAACAAGGAGCTGATCATTATTGATGGCGGCTCCAGGGATGGCACGGTCGATTTGCTGGAGGCAAACCGCGAGCAAATCAGTTACTGGATTTCCGAGCCGGATCGCGGCATCTATAACGCCTGGAACAAGGGGCTGGCGCGGGCGAAGGGGGAGTGGATCTGCTTTCTTGGGGCGGATGATTATTTTTGGGATGCGCAGGTGCTGGAGCGCATGGCCGCGCAGATGGAAAAACTCCCGCCTGACATCCGAGTAGCCTACGGGCAGATCATGATGGTTAATTCGGATGGGACCAGTCTTTATACGGTGGGCGAGCCTTGGGAAAAGATAAAAGGGCGCTTCAGGCAGGTGATGTGCATTCCGCATCCGGGTGCGATGCACCGTCGGGGGTTGTTTGGGCAGCATGGCCAGTTTGATGAGTCATTCCATATTGCCGGCGATTACGAATTGCTGTTGCGCGAACTGAAAGTGGCCGATGCTTTCTTTATTTCCGACCTCGTCACTGTTGCAATGCGGCAAGGCGGGATCAGCAGCACCCCCGCGAATTCCTTGCTGCAATTGCGTGAGGTCAGGCGCGCGCAGCGGCTGCATGGCCAATATTTTCCGGGACGTTTCTGGCTCATGGCGACGATGAGAGTGTGCATACGGTTTCTGCTATGGAGCACGCTTGGCGAGCGAATGGCAAGGAGGGCGCTCGACTTGGGCCGGCGCATGATGGGGTTGCCGCCGTTCTGGACAAGAACATGATGGAAGATCATGTCGTTCCGGTAAGCGTGGTGGTTCCGTGTTTCCGCTGCGCCGCAACCGTAGCGCGCGCGGTTGCATCAATCGCCCAACAGACCAGAAAACCAGCCGAGGTGGTTCTGGTCGATGATGCGAGCGGCGATGGCACATTGGATATTCTGCAAGCGCTGGCGCAGCAGCATGCGGGCTGGATAAAAGTCATCGCGTTGAAAAAGAATCTTGGCGCGGCAAGCGCACGCAATGCGGGATGGGATGCGGCGAGCCAGCCTTACATTGCGTTTCTGGATGCGGATGATACGTGGCATCCCAAGAAGATCGAGATTCAATATACCTATATGAGTGCGCACCCGGGGGTTGTGCTTTGCGGGCATGGGCATAGAGTGATCAAGCAAACAGACATCCTGCCCAACTGGGAATTGGCTGACTTTGAAGCGGTGTGCATTAACAAGTGGGCACTATTGTTGTCGAATAGGTTTGTAACGCCCTCGGTGATGCTGCGCCGCGATGTCAAGCAACGCTTTGTCGAAGGTCAGCGTCACATGGAAGACCATCTGCTGTGGCTAGAACTGGTGTGCAGCGGAGCGGTGGTGATGAAACTTTCGGCTGAATTGGCGGCTATTTATAAAAGCCCGTTTGGTACAGCTGGTTTGAGTGCGCAACTGTGGCCGATGGAGAAATGCGATTTAAACAATTACTCCCGTCTACATAATGGCGGTTGCATCAATCTTATCGAGTGGTTTAGCCTTGGCTTGTATTCATTGTTGAAGTACGTGCGCAGATTGTTGATCTACTGGTTGCATTTGCGATGGAAAAAATAATTGTAACGAGCACGGCAGAGATTTCTATTTCTGTTGTCAGCCATGGTCAGATTGATCTGATTGAAAACCTGCTGCATGACATTGATGAACATTGCCGGACAGTACCGATCGAGTTAATTCTCACGCTTAATCTGGAGGAGACACTGCCGTTCGCTACGGACAGCTTTTCGTTCCCGATAAAGGTTGTTCGTAACTACACGCCTCAGGGATTCGCCGCCAACCATAATCAGGCATTTGTTCATGCAACCGGGCGATATTTTTGTGTGATGAATCCGGATATCCGGCTTGGTGATAATCCATTTCCGGCGTTGCTTGCGTGCCTGCAGGATATTTCCGTCGGTGTGGCGGCTCCGCTGGTGTTGGGCGAGAGCGGTGCGGTGGAAGACAGCGCCCGCCGTTTTCCGAGTCCATTCAGAATCCTCTGTAAAGCAATAGGCAAGTGCAAGGGAAGTGATTATGTGGTCGAAGATGCAATTCTTTTCCCGGACTGGGTGGGTGGAATGTTCATGCTGTTCAGGCACGACTTATTCAAGCTGCTTGGCGGGTTTGATCGCAGATTCTTTCTCTATTATGAGGACGTCGATCTGTGTGCAAGGATAAGGCTGCAGGGATACGAGGTGGCTTTGTGTCCTGGCGCCAGGGTGTTGCATAAAGCGAGACGAGACAGTCACAGGAAAATGATGTTCTTTAAGTGGCATTTGACCAGCATGTTGCGATTTTTTCTTTCGCCTGTTTATTGGCGATTACAGATTCGTAGATGAAGCATAACGGAGTGTGTTTATGTTGAAGCGTTTTGTAGCAGTTGCGGCTGTGCCAATCATTGACTTGTTTCTTGCACCTCTGGTATTCCTTGCTGCTTTGCTGATGAAAGTTGTTCGCCGGCTTGGTATCTGGCGTATGCCGGTCAGCACGGCCATTTTCAATCGGGTTGGTATCTATCCGATTCGTGATCATTATTACGAGCCGATGTTCAACTACCCCGCCCATCTTTTTCGTTCATTGCGTGAGGAACGGCATCTTCCGGGAATTGACATTGCCCTTCCCCCGAAAAAACGTCTTCCAAGGGTAACGTAAAATCACGAACCACTGGAAAGGAAGACAAATGAAGATACCGAAGCAGGAGTACACCGCCGAATTCAAGGAAATGGCAGTCAAGCGAGTCAGGGATGGACTGTCAGTTGGTGCGGCGGCGAAGGAATTGGGGCTGGTCGAGCAGACACTGCGCAACTGGGTGAAAGCGGCTGCGGCAGGCAAGCTCAACGGCGCGGGAGGCAAGGTCGTAACGCCTGAGCAGATGGAACTCTCACGGTTGAGAGCCGAGAACGTTCGGCTGAAGCGGGAGTTTGAAATCCTAAAAAAAGCGACGGCGTACTTCGCGAGAGATGTGCAGTGAAGTACGCCTGGATTGCGGAGCAGCGCAAGGAATTTGGGATAGACGAAATGTGTTCGGTACTGGATGTGTCCGAGAGCGGCTACCGGGCTTGGCAACGAGGCGGCAAGCCGATGAAGAAACGTCTGACAGACGCGCAGATGCTGGAGCTGATCCGCGCCATCCATGCGGAATACAAGGGGTCGTACGGCAGCCCGCGCATGGTGACGGAGATACGCCTGCGCGGCTTCCCGGCGAGCAAGGAGCGGGTCGAACGGCTGATGAACGAGAACGGGATACAAGCCAAGCACAAACGGCGCTTCAAGGTCGCGACCGACTCGAAGCACAACCTGCCGGTCGCCCCTAATCTGCTGGAACGCAACTTCACGCCGGATGCGCCGAGCCGGGTCTGGACCGCCGACATCACCTATCTGTGGACCGATGAAGGCTGGCTGTACCTGGCCATCGTGCTGGATCTGTTCAATCGTGAAGTGGTGGGCTGGTCGCTGAAGCCGCGCATGACGGCGGACATCGTCACCGATGCGCTGACCATGGCGTGGTTCCGGCGCAAGCCAGCGGCGGGTCTGATTCATCACTCGGATCGGGGCAGCCAGTACGCGAGCGGTGTGTTTCAGGCGAAGCTGACCGAATACGGCATGATCTGCTCGATGAGTCGCAAAGGGGATTGCTGGGACAATGCACCGACCGAAAGCTGGTTCGGCAGCTTCAAGAACGAGCGTGTGCATGGAGAACGCTTCGAAACGCGCGACGAGATGAAGGCTGAGGCGTTTGAGTACATCGAGGTGTTCTACAACCGAATACGCTTGCATTCGACGCTGGGTTACAAGTCGCCGGTGCAGTTTCTGAACGACTGGATCAGTGTTCAGTCGCCGGAAGAGTTGGTAGCATGACCCCCGCCTATTGGAAGACGAAAAACCAAGGGAAGGTCATTTTCCGATATTGCAATTGTTGGTTTCACACGGGTTGTTCGAGAAGCACCCTTGGTGGATGCTGCTTTTGGCGGGAACAATAATTGTGACGATGGCATTCTTTCTCTGGCATCTTGTTGAGAAGCGATTCTTGCGCAAATCCTCTCACTATGTCGTGGTGAACCTGGAATAGTTTGAAATGAGATATTTGGTGGTGGGAGCCAACGGTTTCGTAGGGAGGCCCCTTTGTGCTGAGTTGATAAAGCAGGGGCAAACATGCCGTGCTGCTGTGCGTGCTGCAAATTCACAGATTGAAAACATTGAAATTATGGCGGTTGGCTCGATTGATACCAAGACAAACTGGGCTGACGCAATGCGTGATGTGGATGTGGTGATCCATCTCGCCGCACGTGTGCATGTCATGCATGAGAATGCTTCCGATCCACTGGAGGAGTTCCGAAAAGTGAATGTTACCGGAACCGAGCACTTGGCACGCTCCGCCGCTGCGAACGGAGTCAAGCGTCTGGTATATGTCAGCTCGATCAAAGTGAATGGTGAAAGCACCCTCTCCCCCGGCCCTTCCCCCGCTTACGGGGGAGGGGAGCAGAATATTTTTACCGAATCGGATATTCCTTCCCCGCAAGACCCCTACGGTATTTCTAAATGGGAGGCCGAGCAGGCCTTGCAGCGCGTGGCTCAAGAAACAGGCTTGGAAGTAGTGATCTTGCGCCCGCCTTTAGTCTATGGCGCGGGCGTGAAAGGCAACTTCGCGCAGATGCTCAAGGTGCTGGCCCGGGGCATCCCGCTACCGTTCGCCTCCGTTCACAACCGGCGCAGCCTGATCTATGTAGGCAATCTGGCCGATGCGCTGCTCGCCTGTGCTACCCATCCTGCCGCCGCCGGGCAGACTTATCTGGTGAGCGACGGAGAAGATATCTCCACGGCGGATTTGTTGCGCCGACTGGGTGCGGCGATGGAACGGCCCGCGCGGTTGTTCCCATGTCCGCCCGCACTACTGCACGTAGCGGGGAGATTGAGCGGGCGCTCTGCGCAAATCGAGCGGTTGCTGGGTTCGTTGCAGATTGACAGTGGTAAAATCCGCCGCGAACTTAA
>CAZSIO010000089.1:0-5210 GCA_964606865.1 uncultured Sideroxydans sp. | reverse complement strand
ATTTCTGGGACAAGCAGGGTTGCGCGTTGCTGCAACCCTACGACATCGAGATCGGCGCGGGCACGTTCCACACCGCGACTTTCTTGCGCGCGATCGGCCCGGAGCCCTGGCGCGCGGCCTATGTGCAGCCGTCGCGTCGCCCCAAGGACGGGCGTTATGGCGAGAATCCGAACCGCTTGCAGCATTATTACCAGTACCAGGTGGTGCTGAAACCTTCCCCCGACAACATTCAGGAACTCTATCTCGATAGTTTGCGCGCGCTGGGGATCGATACCGGCGAGCACGATATCCGCTTCGTCGAAGACGACTGGGAATCGCCCACGCTGGGCGCGTGGGGACTGGGCTGGGAAGTGTGGTTGGACGGTATGGAAGTGACGCAGTTCACCTATTTTCAGGAAGTCGGCTCGCTCACCTGCAAGCCGGTGCTGGGCGAGATCACGTATGGTCTGGAACGTCTGGCCATGTACCTGCAGGGCGTGGAGAACGTGTTCGATCTGGTGTGGGCGAAGAACGGCGACACCGTGGTGACTTACCGCGACGTGTTTCACCAGAACGAGGTGGAGCAGTCGAAATACAACTTCGAGCATTCCAACGTCGAGATGCTGTTCCGCCATTTCAACGAATATGAATCAGAAGCCAAACGTCTGATGGAAGCGGGGCTGCCGTTGCCCGGTTTCGAGATGGTGATGAAGTGCTCGCATACCTTCAATCTGCTCGATGCGCGCGGCGCGATCTCGGTGACCGAACGCGCGGCTTACATTGGCCGGGTGCGCACCTTATCGCGCCAGGTGGCGCAGGCTTATTACGATTCGCGCGAAGCATTGGGTTTCCCCATGTGCAAGGCCGTGGAGGAAGCACAATGAAACAGACGCTGTTGATCGAACTGCTGACGGAAGAGTTGCCGCCGAAGGCGCTGGAAAAACTCTCCACCACGTTTGCCGGCGAGGTGTTCGCTGCCCTGAAAGAACAAGCGTTGCTCGATGAGGACGGTGTCTGCACACCGTACTGCACGCCGCGCCGGCTGGCGGTGAGTATCACCCGGGTCAGTGAGCAGCAGGCGGATCGCGTCATCGAGCGCAAGGGCCCGGCGGTGGCTGCCGGGCTGGATGCCGCAGGCAAACCGACCAAGGCGCTGGAAGGTTTCATGCGCTCGGCCAACGTCACGCTGGCGCAATTGCAGCGCAGCGGTGCCGGCAAGGCGGAATGTTTTGTGGCGCGCGTCGAGCAAAAAGGCAAGTCGCTGGACGAATATCTGTCCGGCATCATCGCGCAGGCGCTGAAAAAGCTGCCGGTGCCCAAGCTGATGCGCTGGGGCGATTCCGATGTGCAATTCGTGCGTCCGGTGCACGGCCTGACCGTCCTGCACGGTAGTCGCGTGGTGCCGGCCGAGGTGTTGGGATTGAGCAGCGGCAACGTCACCAGCGGCCATCGCTTCCTGTGTGCCGAGCCTGTCACCATCGCACAGGCGGATGATTATGAAGCAACGCTGGCGCGCGACGGCCGCGTGGTGGCGAGCTTCGCCAACCGGCGCGACAGCATCGCGGCGCGCCTGGATCAACTGGCGGAACAGAACCGGGCGATCTGGATCGGCCATGCCAATTTTGATTTGGCGAAACTGCTGGCGATGTCCAACGAGGAGCGCAGCGTGTTGAGCGGCCTGCTGGATGAAGTGACGGGGCTGGTCGAATGGCCGGAAGTCTATGTCGGCGAGTTCGAGCCGGAATTCCTCGAAGTGCCGCCGGAGTGCCTGATCCTGACCATGCAGCAGAACCAGAAATACTTCCCGTTGCTGGATGCGCACAGCGGCAAGTTGCTGAACAAATTTCTCATCGTGTCCAACATGCAGATCAGCGACCCGCATCACATCATCGAGGGCAACCAGCGCGTGGTGCGTCCGCGTCTGGCGGACGCGCGTTTCTTCTTCAATCAGGATCGCAAACAGAAACTGGAAGCGCGGGTGGAGAAACTCGGTGACGTGGTCTATCACAACAAGCTGGGTTCGCAGTTGCAGCGGGTAGAACGCATCACCTCGCTCGCCGGCACCATCGCCCGTCTGCTGGGCGCGGACAAAGCAGATGCCGAACTCGCGGCGCGTTTGAGCAAGGCTGATCTGTTGACGGACATGGTCGGCGAGTTTCCCGAGTTGCAAGGCATCATCGGGCATTACTATGCGCTGCACGACGGCGAGAAGCCGGAGGTGGCGAGCGCCATCGAGGCGCATTACCACCCGCGCTTCGCCGGTGACACCTTGCCGCAGGGCGGCCTCGCCTGCGCGGTGGCGCTGGCCGACAAGCTGGAAACATTGCTCGGCATCTACGGTATCGGCCAGGTGCCGACCGGCGACAAGGATCCGTTCGGTCTGCGCCGCCAGGCCTTGGGTATCCTGCGCATCCTGATCGAGACGCCGCTCGACCTGTCCCTGCCCTCGCTGCTCAAAGCGGCAGCGGAAAATTTCCCGGCAGCCATGCTGGCGCCCACGGTGGCGGCGGAAGTGGAAGGGTTCATGCTGGATCGCCTGCGCGGTTATTTGCGCGAGCAAGGTTTCGATGTCGCCCAGATCGAAGCGGTGCTGGCGGTGCTCAACGGTCGCCTGCACGAAGTGCTGCCGCGCCTGCAGGGCGTGCACACCTTCGCGGGGCTGGCGGTGGCCAAGGATCTGGCGGCAGCGAACAAACGCGTGCAGAACATCATGCGCAAGAACGCCGAGGAATTGGGCGAGCTGGCGCAGGCGGCGGTCAATCCGGCATTGCTCCAGGATGCGGCGGAACGCGAACTGTACCAGGCGATACAGGACATTACGCCGATGGCGCGCGGCTATTTCGAACGCGGCGATTACAGCAACAACCTGAAGACGCTGGTCACGCTCAAACCTTTCATCGACGACTTCTTCGACAAGGTGATGGTGATGGCGGAAGACAAGGCACTGCGCTTGAACCGCGCCGTGTTGTTGCAGCAATTGGGCCGGCTAATGAACCAGTCGGCCGACATTTCCAAGTTGGCGGCATGAAGCTCATCATCCTCGACCGCGACGGCGTCATCAACTTCGACTCCGAGCAATTCATCAAGAACCCGGAAGAATGGCGCCCCATTCCCGGAAGTCTGGAAGCCATCGCGCGCCTGAACCAGGCCGGCTACCGCGTGGTGGTGGCAACCAATCAGTCCGGCATCGGGCGCGGTCTGTTCGACATGCCGATGCTGAACGCCATCCACGACAAGATGCACAAGTCGCTGGCGCTGGTCGGCGGTCGCATCGATGCAATCTTTTTCTGTCCGCATACCAATGATGCCCAGTGCGACTGCCGCAAACCGAAGAGCGGCATGCTGGAGGAGATCGCGGCGCGTTACGGTGTCAGTCTGGCCGGTGTGCCGGCGGTGGGCGATTCGCTGCGCGACCTGGAAGCGGCGGCGCGGCTGGGTGCCAGCCCCTATCTGGTGTTGACCGGCAAGGGCGTCAAGACGCAGGACAAGGGTGGTCTGCCACCGGATACGCAAATATTTTCCGATCTTGCCGCCGTGGCGGCCGCATTGCCATGAACCTGATCCGTTCCATTCTGTTTGCGCTGGCGCAAGCCGCGTTCACTCTGGGTTATGCCCTGTTTTCGCCGTTCATCTTTCTGTTTGGCCCACACACGCGCCATCGTCTGCTGTCCGGTTTCGCGCCCGGCATGCTGTGGCTGTTGAAGGTCATCTGCGGCATCCGCATGGAAGTCCGCGGTCGCGAAAATATCCCGCCTGCCTCCTGTGTGGTGTTAAGCAAACACCAGTCCGCGTGGGAGACGCTCGCCCTGCAGTTGGTCCTCCCGCCGCACGTCTGGGTGGCCAAGCGCGAGCTGTTGTGGATTCCTTTCTTTGGCTGGTTGCTGGCGCTGTCGAGTCCGATCGCGCTCAATCGAAGCAAAGGGAAGGAGTCCATGCGTCAGTTGCTGGAGCAGGGTAAGGTCAAGCTGGAACAGGGCTTCAGTGTCGTTCTCTTTCCAGAGGGAACACGCATCCCGTATGGTGAAAAAGGCCGATACAAACTCGGCGGTGCCATGCTGGCCAGCCATGCCGGCGTGCCGGTGTTGCCGATCGCGCACAACGCCGGCAAGTTCTGGGGGCGCAATGCGTTCATCAAACAGCCGGGTGTGGTGCAGATGGTAATCGGCGCACCCATTGCCACCGCCGGCCTCAAGGCGGAAGAGATCAATCGCCAGGTCGAGGACTGGATCGAGGGCGAGATGGCCAGGCTGTGATGTTTAGCACCCTGCGCCGAAAGCTATCTCCCCCTGCGGTCGAGCAACGCAACATCGACCTTTCCGGCAAGTCGATCAGTTACACCCTCAAACGCAGCAGCAAACGCCGCAGCATCGGCTTGCGCATCGACGAGCGCGGGCTGACCGTGAGCATGCCTTTGCGCGCTTCGGAAAAATGGCTGCACAGCGTGCTGCAGGACAAGGCCGGCTGGGTGGTCGAAAAGATGGCCGGCTGGCAGAACAGACAGCCCTTGGTCATTCAACAGTGGCGCGACGGCGAACGGATCCCGTTCTGCGGCGACACACTCACCCTGCGGGTCGTGCCGGACCTGTTTGGCGCGCCGCCCGCATTGCGTGGGGAAGTCTTGCATCTGCAACTGGCAGATGCCATGACGCCGCAGCAGATTGAGCGCAGGGTTGAGCAGTGGTATCGGCAGCAGGCACTGGAGCTGTTTGAACAGCGTGTGGCGCACTTTGCGTCACTGCTGCAAGTCGCGCCGAATGCGCTCAAATTGTCCGCGGCACGCAGCCAGTGGGGAAGCTGTACCGTGCGCGGGGTGGTGCGGCTGAACTGGCGCCTGATCAAACTGCCGCATGCCCTGATCGACTACGTGGTGGTGCACGAACTGGCGCATCTGGTCGAGATGAATCACTCTGCGGCTTTTTGGCAGGTGGTGGAACGAGGGTGTCCGGACTATCGGCTGCGGCGGGGGCAACTGCGCCTCCGACACATTACCGACTGAGTCGGCCGATTGCGGGAGGAGGGGCAACGCAGTCGCTCCCGCACCAGAGGGCTGCGCCCCACCGCGTCGCGACTGCGGGATTTCCGCATCGCGGATTAAAGCGGGGCGCGACATCATGTCGCATTCCGCCGCAACCCATTGCGTTTTATAGTGCGCGCACCAGACAGCCGCGGTTCATTGCGCTTGTCTCCTCCCGGATGGCCTTTCGGCGGATGTCTGGTACCTAAAATCGAAC
>CAZSIO010000088.1:0-5273 GCA_964606865.1 uncultured Sideroxydans sp. | reverse complement strand
ATTCCAAGCTGGCGGTGAAGGCGCAAAAAGGCGTGATGGAATTCCTGCTGATCAATCACCCGCTGGATTGCCCGATCTGCGATCAGGGCGGCGAGTGCACATTGCAGGACCTTTCAGTCGGTTACGGTGGCGGTCATTCGCGCTATCACGAAGAAAAGCGCATGGTATTGAGCAAGGACATCGGCCCGCTGGTGTCGGCAGAAGAGATGAGCCGCTGTATCAACTGCACCCGCTGTGTGCGCTTCGGTCAGGAGATCGCCGGCCAGATGGAACTGGGGCAGGCTTTCCGTGGCGAACATGCCGAGATCATGTCCTTTGTGTCGGGCGCGGTCGAATCCGAACTCTCCGGCAACATGATCGATTTGTGCCCGGTCGGCGCGCTGACCAGCAAACCGTTCCGCTACAAAGCGCGCGGATGGGAATTGTCGCGCCGGCGTTCAGTCAGTGCGCACGACAGCCTGGGCAGCAATCTTGCCGTGCAGACCAAGAACAACCAGGTATTGCGCGTGTTGCCGATCGAAAACGAAGACATCAACGAATGCTGGCTGTCGGACAAGGATCGTTTCGCCTACACCGGGCTGAATTCCGACGAGCGCCTGACCCGGCCGATGGTCAAGCAGGACGGCAAGTGGCAGGAAGTGGAATGGCCAGTTGCGCTGGATTACGCCGCGAACGGGCTGCGCCAGATCTCGCGCGGTGCGGGCGCGGAACAAGTTGGCGCGCTGGCGACGGCGAACTCCACCTTGGAAGAACTGTATCTGTTGCAGAAACTGATGCGCGGCCTCGGCAGCGACAACGTGGATTTCCGCCTGCGCCAGAGCGATTTTTCCGCCGACGGTAAACAGCAGGGCGCACCTTGGCTCGGCATGTCCATCGCCGATATCGGCAAGGCAGACCGCCTCCTCATCGTCGGCAGTTTCCTGCGCAAGGATCATCCGCTGCTGGCGGCGCGCATCCGCCGGGCGGCGAAAAACGGAGCACAGGTCAATCTCATCCATTCGACGGATGACGACCCGCTGCTGCCGGTGGCCAACAAGACGATCGTTGCACCGAACGCGCTGGTCCAAGCCTTGGCGCAAGTCGCGCAGGGGTTGAGTGCGAAGCAGAGCGACGGCATTGCCGGCAGCCTGGGCGGCGGCGAGCGTGTCGTCATCCTGCTCGGCAACTTCGCCCGGCAGCATCCGCAAGCGGCACAACTGCAAATGCTGGCGCAACAGATCGCAGCTGCGAGTCATGGCAAGTTCGGCTTTATCGGCGAAGCCGCCAACAGCGTGGGCGGCTATCTGGCGCAGGCCACGCCGGGCATAAATGGATTGAATGCGCACAGCATGCTGGCGCAACCGCGCAAGGCATATGTCCTGCTCAATGTGGAAGCGGAGCTCGACTGCGCCGATCCGCAACAGGCGCTGGCCGCGCTCGGCGGCGCAGACACGGTGATCGTGCTGTCTGCCTACAAACACAAGGCGCTGGAGTATGCCGACGTGCTGCTGCCGATCGCGCCGTTCACCGAAACGTCCGGCACTTTCGTCAGTTGTGAAGGTCGCGTGCAAACGTTCAAAGGCGCCGTCAAGCCCCTGGGCGAAGCGCGCCCGGCGTGGAAAGTGCTGCGCGTGCTGGGCACATTGCTCGAACTGGACGGTTTTGCTCTGGATACTGCGGAAGCGGTGCGCGATGAGGTGCTGGCCGGCATTCAGGTCAACAGCTTGGACAATGCGATCAGCGATGTTGAAGTGCAAGCATCGGTGCCGGCCACCGGCTTGCAGCGCGTGGCGGACGTGCCGATCTATGCGACCGATGCCATCGTGCGGCGCGCGCCGCCGTTGCAGGCGACGGCAGATGCCGCCACCCCCAGGGCATGGATGAATAAAGAAGAAATGAACAAGCTCGGCATCGAGTCCGGTGCCGAAGTCAGGGTCGGTCAGGGGACGGGCAGCGTGCTGCTGCGGGCCGCGGCTGACGACAAGTTGCCCCGGGGCGTGGTGCGCGTGGCGGCTGGCCATGCGGCGACTGCCGCGTTGGGCGCGATGTTCGGAACGATCACGGTGGAGCGCGCATGATGGAACTGCTGCAAACTTTGCAAACGGCGGGACAGGATTTACTGGGGGCGGCCTGGTTGCCCGTGTGGACTGCGGTCAAGATCATGGTTATTGTCGCGCCGGTCATGGGCGGTGTGGCTTACCTGACCTTGGCGGAACGCAAGATCCTCGGCTTCATGCAGATTCGTCCCGGCCCCAACCGGGTTGGCTACTGGGGTTTGCTGCAGCCGGTGGCGGATGGACTGAAGTTGCTGTTCAAGGAAATCATCATTCCGGCCAACTCCAACAAATTCCTGTTCCTTGCCGCGCCGGTGCTGGCGCTGGTGCCGGCGCTGGCGGCGTGGGCGGTGATTCCGTTCGATGACGGTCTGATCCTGGCTGACGTGAACGCCGGTATGTTGTACCTGCTGGCGATGACCTCGCTCGGCGTGTACGGCATCATCATTGCCGGTTGGGCCTCCAACTCGAAGTACGCATTCCTCGGCGCCCTGCGCTCGGCGGCGCAGATCGTGTCGTACGAACTGGCGATGGGCTTCGCCCTGGTGTGCGTGTTGCTGGCGGCGCAAAGCATGAATTTCGGCGACATCGTGCGCGGGCAGAGCAACGGTTACGGCCTGCTTGGCTGGTACTTCATTCCGCTGTTCCCGATGTTCGTGGTGTACTTCCTGGCCGGCGTGGCCGAAACCAACCGCGCGCCGTTCGACCTCGCCGAGGGTGAATCGGAGATCGTGGCCGGTTTCCACGTGGAATATTCCGGCATGGGCTTCGCCCTGTTCTTCCTCGCCGAATACGCCAACATGATCCTGATTGCGGCGCTGACCTCGGTCATGTTCCTCGGCGGCTGGTTGCCCCCGCTGGATATCCAACCGCTCAACCAGATCCCCGGCCTGGTCTGGATGCTGGCCAAGATGTCCGCCATGCTGTTCATCTTCCTGTGGTTCCGTGCGACCTTCCCGCGCTATCGCTATGACCAGTTGATGCGTCTGGGCTGGAAGGTGTTCATCCCGCTGACTCTGATCTGGGTGGTGGTGATCGCGACCTGGATGCAGACCCCGTATTGGCTGTGGTAAGGGGCGAGGAGAGAAAATGAAAAAACTGTTCAACTTCTTCAAGAGTTTTCTGCTGCTCGAATTGCTCAAGGGCATGTCGGTCACCGGGCGCTATTTCTTCGCGCGTCACATCACCGTGCAGTATCCGGAAGAGAAGACACCGCAGAGTTACCGTTTCCGCGGTTTGCATGCGCAGCGCCGCTACCCGAACGGCGAGGAGCGCTGCATCGCCTGCAAACTGTGCGAGGCGGTGTGCCCGGCGCTGGCGATCAAGATCGAAGTGGCCGAGCGCGCCGATGGTTCGCGCCGCACCACCCAGTACGACATCGACCTGACCAAGTGCATCTTCTGCGGCTTCTGCGAGGAATCCTGTCCGGTGGATGCCATCGTCGAAACGCGCATCTTTGAATATCACGGCGAGAATCGCGGCGACCTGTACTACACCAAGGACAAGCTGCTGGCGATCGGCGACAAATACGAACAGCAGATCGCTCTGGATCGCGCCGCCGACGCCAAGTATCGGTAACTTGAGGAAGCACCATGAACTTTGAAACCATTCTGTTCTACCTGTTTGCCGCTGTGGTCGTGTTCGCCGCGCTGCGCGTGATCACCGCGCGCAACCCTTTGCATGCCGTGCTGTTTCTGGTGCTGGCCTTTGTCAGCAGTGCCGGCATCTGGCTGCTGCTGGAAGCGGAGTTTCTCGCCATCACTCTGGTACTGGTTTATGTCGGGGCGGTGATGGTGCTGTTCCTGTTCGTGGTGATGATGCTCGACATCAATCTTGAACAGTTGCGCAAGGGTTTCTGGCAATGGCTGCCGGCGGGCGCCTTGCTGGCCGCGCTGATCGTGGTGCAGATGGTGTGGGTGCTGGGCGACAAGGCGAGTTCTGCCGGCATGACCGCCGTCAGACACGCGGCCGATTACAGCAACACCAAGGAATTGGGGCGTCTGATCTACACCGATTACGTTTATCCGTTCGAGTTGGCGGCAGTGCTGCTGCTGGTGGCGATGGTGGCGGCGATTGCGCTGACCTTCCGTCGTCGCCGCGACTCGAAGTCGCAGAACATCAGCCAGCAGGTCAACGTCAAGCGCGCCGACCGGGTACGCCTGGTTTCCATTCCGTCCGCGAAGCAGTCGGCCGACGGTGTGCCGGCCCGGGCGGCCAAGTGAATAAAAAGGGGAAGTCATGTTGAATCTGGGTCTTTCACATTATCTGGTGCTGGGGGCGATTCTGTTCGCCATCAGCGTGGTCGGCATCTTCCTTAACCGCAAAAATCTGATCGTGCTGCTGATGGCGATCGAGCTGATGCTGCTGGCGGTGAACACCAACTTTGTCGCGTTCTCGCATTACCTGAATGATGTGCACGGACAGATTTTCGTCTTCTTCATCCTGACGGTCGCTGCGGCTGAAGCCGCCATCGGTCTGGCGATCCTGGTGGTGCTGTTCCGCAATCTGCGCACCATCAACGTGGATGATCTCGATTCCCTGAAAGGTTGATGATGGATATGCAAAGTCTGTATCTGCTCGTTCCACTGGCGCCGTTGGCGGGCGCGATCGCGGCCGGCCTGTTTGGCAAGTGGCTGGGACGCACTTGGTCGCACCGCATCACCATCGCGCTGGTGGCGGTTTCGTTCTTCGCTTCATTGGCGATCTTCAAAGACGTGGCGGCGGGCAACACCTTCAACGGACCGGTCTACACCTGGCTCACCTCGGGCGACACCAGCTTTCAGGTCGGCTTCCTGATCGACAAGTTGAGTGTGACCATGATGCTGGTGGTGACCTTCGTCTCGCTCATGGTGCACATCTACACCATCGGCTACATGCAGGAAGATCCGGGCTACCAGCGTTTCTTCAGCTACATCTCGCTGTTCACCTTCTCCATGCTGATGCTGGTAATGGCCAACAATTTCCTGCAGCTGTTCTTCGGCTGGGAAGCGGTCGGACTGGTGTCCTATCTGCTGATCGGTTTCTGGTACACCAAAGAGACGGCGATCTATGCCAACCTCAAGGCGTTCCTCGTCAACCGCGTCGGCGACTTCGGTTTTGTGCTCGGTATCGCGCTGGTGCTGATGGTGTTTGGCACCCTCGATTACCAGTCGGTGTTCAATAATGCGCAGAACTACGCCAATGACATCGCGCCGATTCCGGGCGTGACGTGGAACCTGATCAGCGCCATCTGCATCCTGT
>CAZSIO010000087.1:0-5338 GCA_964606865.1 uncultured Sideroxydans sp. | reverse complement strand
ACACGCGCCGCGACCGCCGTATTCACGCTCACTCCGCTGGTCAGCCCGGTGTAGGGATCCGGCAACGGCGGCGCGGTGGGCACGGCAGCCATGCGCAACTGGATCTCCATCCCGCTCGAATTACGCAAGGCCACGAACTCGCCTGCGCCCTGGAAATCGTAATGCAGGCCATCGACGGTGGTGATGTGCGGGTCACCTACGGCGACTGCGTCGGTGCCGCTGCACAGGGTCACACTACTGACACCATCAGTGTAGGTCACGCACACGCTTATGAATTGTTGATAATCGTCTTGAACCAGGAGGTAGCTACTGCCGTTGCCATTGAGCGCAATGTCGGCACCGCTTCGCCGCCATTGATAAGCGGACACACTCCAGCCATCCGGGTTGTTGACCGGAACGAGGTCGGCATTGAGTGTCTGCCCCACAGTTCTGGTGCCGGTGATAGCGGGATTGCCGGTCGGCGGCTCATTCGCATCGGCGACAGTGACCGTGATGTTCTGAGTATCGCTGTTGCTGCCATCCGAGACCTGCACGCTGACTTCGTAGACGTTGTTACCACCCGCATCGGTTGGACTCTCGAAGTTTGGTGCCGTGGCAAAGGTCAATACGCCGGTGCTGCTGATTGCAAAGTTGGCCGCGTCGGCACCGCTGATACTGTAGTTCAGTACGCTTCCTGCGTCGGCATCCGTGGCAGTCACGGTGGTCACGGCAGTCACGTTCTCCGCGACACTGATCGCCGCAGTCGCACCGCCCCCGTTGCTGTTGATAACGGGCGGGTTGTCATTGATGTTGCCGACGTTGATGGAGAATAGCTGGCTGCTGACCGAACCGTCGCTGCTGCTTGCAAGTACGGTGATGCTGTGGCTGATCGCGGCCTCGAAATCCAGCAGCAGACCGTTGGCAACCGACACCACGCCGGAATTGCCGTCAATGGCAAAACGTCCGCCCGCATCGTCGGTCAGCGAATAAGTGATGGTGTTGTTGGTGGCATCCGCATCGCTGGCAGCGGCAGTCAGTCCAACGGTTGTACCGTTGATTGCATTCTCCGCGACGTTGTTGGCTGCCGCATCATTGTCGGTAACCGGGCCCACATCAAATTCATCGACATCGACAATGTTGAGTGTGAAAGCCTGATCAGAGAACGAAGCGTCCGCCGACGTTGCCCGCACCGTGATGTTGTAGGAAGCGGCAGCTTCACGGTCTATCGTACCCGCAACCGTCACCACGCCCGAATTGGTGCTGATGGCAAAACGTCCGCCCGCGCTGTCGGTCAGGGAATACGAAATGGTGTTGGTGGTGGCATCCGCATCGCTGGCTGCGGCAGTCAGCCCGACGGTCGTGCCATTGACCGCGTTCTCCAAGACAGTGTTGGCAGCCGGATTGCTATCGGTAACCGCCCCCACATCGAATTCATCGACATCGTTCACGTTCACCGTCAACACCTGATCAAACGTCGCGTCTCCAAAGTCGGTCACCCGCACGCGGATGCTGTAACTCGTCTTGGCCTCATAATTGGCCACGCCGTTGAGTGCCAGCTGGTCGCCCGTGATGGTGAATGCAGCGTTATCGGTGTCACCCGCGCCCGCAACGAGCGCAAACGTGAACTTGTCGCAAGGGTCGGGGTCGGTGGCTGTCAGCGTCGCCACCGTTGCACCGGCCGAGTTGTTCTCGTTGATACTGCCGGTAGAGAGTCCGACGCCGGTGGGGGCTTGATAAGATAAAGCACGATGGATATCCAGACGCGGAGTGGTGCCGGCCGGGTTCGCTCCAAAGGCCGGGTATGGGACAGGCACATCCGCACTCGCTTTCAGAGTCGACTCGATCTGGTCGAACTGAACTGGCACGCTACAGGATCTCAATATCGCCGCTGCACCAGCGACCATGGGAGCGGAAAATGAATTACCCGTCGAACTGGCGTAAGTGTTGCCTATCGTTGTCGTGCGGATCGCCGAACCCGGTGCTGCAAGATCAACCCATGCACCGTAATTGCTGGTGCTGCAACGCTGATCGATGCCGACATTCCCGCATGCGGCAGTTGCCACCGATGCGCTGTTCGACACCGTAATCAGTAAATCTTTGCGGGTCAGCGCGGCATTCAGGTCATTGCATCGCGCAGGGTAGATGACTCCATTCAAATTATTATTCCCAACAGCATTGACGACCACGGCACGAGGTGTCACGCCGTTCAACACCACCTCGTCAATAGCGCCACAAACCGCCGTCCATTCAGCAGCAGTCGCCGAGGCACCGGCCGCAAAAAAACTCGCATTGATCACGGAGGCTGCAGGATGAACGGCGACATAATCCCTGACGGCCTGGAAACCGGTAAGCATTTGTGCAGCGACAACATTCGCATTCGCGCTCACCTGTATGGGGTAAATCTTGCTGCCATAAGCAACACCCGCCACGCCGAGGGCATTGTTGGTTTTGGCTGCTACCACGCCCGCAACTTGTGTTCCGTGGCCAATGGCATCCGTGCTCGCAGAGCCACAATCGTTATCCACCAACTGGCAATCACCAACGGCACCGAAATCGGGATGTGTGCGATCCAATCCCGAATCCAGCACAATCACCGTCACCCCGTTTCCGTTGGCATTGGCATCCCATGCGTTGGCATTGGTGGCCTGGTTGTGCGCCAGCACCAGTTTCAGGCCGTGCTGGCTATTTATATCCGACGGAAGGAGATCGAACGCAGTGTCGTTCACGTCCAGGGCGAACTGACCGATCGCGTTGATGGATGCGCCGACCACCCCCGCGCGCGCCTTGAGCTGCGCAGTAATTTCCAGTAATCGATTTACGCTGACGGGCGAGGGAAGTTTTAATTGGTACAAATTCAGTGACAAGTAACTGCCCACCACATTTGCACCGATGCCGCGCGCCAATTTCCGGATTGCGGCAGCAGTTGTTGACGGCGCTACAGTCAATAGAATTTCATCCGCAACCGCCATCGAACCATCCGGAAACAGCGCCGGGCGATCAATATTCGACTTCGCCAGCTTCACCGGAAAACTGCTCACACACAACCGCAACGGGGGTGAAAGAAGCTCCGCGCGCTTCTGTTTGATAAACACTTCATACCGCAAGCATGTGTCTGGTTGCACCTTGTCCGTGTCGATCCGCACATCCACACCATGTATGCCATCCTTGGCAGCGACATCGCCGTCCTTGCCAAGATCGTTCATGGCGACGCTTTTTTTATCACCGCTACGTCTCAGATAAACAGTTTCTGATGACTTGGGTTTCCCCAGCAAAGGAACACTGAAGCGAACCGTTATCCTGCCGCTGCCAGCAGGCAGAGCGGAGGGAAACGCATATGGTTCCAGCAGTGCCGACTCCACACCCGCACTGGCATGCTGGGCGCTTGCCAGGGTTGACACCACACGCTTTGGATCCCCCTCGTTTGCCGACTTCTTGTCTTTCTTAACTGCAAAAACCAAATTGACCGGCTGCGTGACGCTTTTTGCAGACAACATCCCTTTGGATAATTTAAATTCAAAATAAGGGCGCCCATCCTTCCCGGCACCCTGCGCATTGATCAGCCGAACCGGGTTGAGTGCAGCTTGATCGAACGCGAGCCGCAACGGCGAATACAGCGCAACATCCGAACGGTTTCTGATACGCACCCGGGTTGTATAGACGCCTTTTTTGCTATCAAACTGCATCCTGGAGTAAGTCACCGTCACGCGATGATCGACACTGACGACAAAGGATGTTTCAGTCGCCATTAGCTGGGACGAGAACAAAGATAAGACGAACACCCCCAACAGGCGGTTGAATTGCCGCATCAGGCCAGTTGTCGTTGAATATGCTTTCATTGCTGACTCCGGTAGGGAAAATACTGTCTGTTGAACAGCGTTAGTCCGCAGGATCCGTCATCCACCCAAGGATCTGCGGCCACACCGCCCCCCAGCAACAACGATGATCCTGTTTCGGAAACACTTTGAACTCGGCCCCTTGCTGCCGGGAGATCGCCTCATGCACCAGCAGCGGCGGCACATTGTCGTCATTTTCCCCCGCAATATGCAGTTGCCTGATCCGCAAGGGCAGTGATGCACGGGTCGCGGGATTCAGTGAGCCGGACAGCGGCTGTTGCCCGTGCAACTCCACCCATCGCGCCGTATCGAGATTGGCAGCAACCGTGATGATGGTCCCGGTTTTCGGCTGACGCTCCGCCAGCAGCATCGCCAGTGTGCCGCCGCCGCTGTAACCCAACAGCACCAGCCTCTGATAGTCCACCGACAAATGATCCAGTGCAGCGGACATGCTTGCCACGACAGCTTCCGAATAACGCCTGTCCGTCCATAGGTCAGGCGAGCACGCTTTCGACTTGTTCAATCCGTGGTAACAGGGCCGCCCCAGATAAAGACTGGGGGCCGGGTCGAGCGACATGAGCTCCAGCATGAGCGGCGTGCGCGGAGTCGGATCGATTGCGGCTACCCGTTTGCGCAGCCAAGGCGTGCCGTCGCCCTCCAGATAAACATGCAGTACTGAACTTGCCTTCTTGCGACCTTGCTTGATGTACGCGACATGCTCGTAACCGTCTCCCTGCACGACCGTTCTTTGAAACCCCAGATCGGCAGCGCGCTCGTCCATATGCAACGACGGACTGGTGCAGCCCGATGATTGCAAGACGAGCAGCGCCAAAAACAACAGCCTCAAGGCACGAGACGCATTCATCGGCATTCGCGCAAACCTTGGAAGCGCGGAACGCGCTGGCTTAAAACTCCACCAGCGCACCGAGGCTGACCGCCCAGCTACTCAGCAAACGATCCTGCGTGCGCTTCTCGTAATCGAGGAACAGTTGTGCGCCGCCATCGAGTGCTGCCGCCACGCCCAAACCCAGATTCAAATAGTTGCGATCGGGTGAATCCGTCTCAACCAGAAATCCCAACCCGGGGGTAATGACCAGCTCATTGCTGATCTGCCTGGTCTTGTTCTGGAATTCGTGCACTGCCGTCAGCCGTGCCGAAGGGAGCAGTGCTCCCCAGTCGAAACCGTGCGAGGTACCCAGGTGAACACCCAGACCGCCGGTGGTTGAAAGCGAACTGCGCTCGCTGAAATGCAGTTCCAATGTCGTGGTGCCGGTCTCGTTATAGCCGTCGAAGCTGGTCTTGATACTGTCTAGGCTAATGAAAGGCGAGAAGTTCACGCGACCGATGTCGCCGTTGTAACTGGCCGATATTCCCCCCATCACTTGCTGACCGGCAGTATTGCCGCTGGCTGTGCCGGATATGGACGTACCCCAAACCACTTTGCGCTGACTATCAAGCCTGATTTTTCCATAACCCAGATAACCATCGATGGAAATACTGTCGGCGGGCAACCATGTGCTGTAGAT
>CAZSIO010000086.1:0-5344 GCA_964606865.1 uncultured Sideroxydans sp. | reverse complement strand
GCGCCAGCGCATACACATCGCGCCCGGAGCCGCTGCCCAGATCCAGCACGCGGCAACCTTCGAGCAATTGCGGACACACCAGCCCGCAGCCGTAATAGCGCGACAGCACCTCGGGGTGCACCTTTGCCAGCAGCGGCTTCAGCCACGCGGGCACGGCACTGGCATCGCAGCAGGCCGTGGTCTTCAGGTCATCCGTGCTGTGCAGTTGTTTGCCGTAATAGTCTTGAACGATGTCGTGCATGATATTTCCTTTCGTCAGTAGCCGATATTTGGTCGTGTGCTGGCTTGTGTTCTTACAGTGCGCCTCAAGGTGCAGCAAAATCACAGGGTGCATGGGCGGCTACAAAATGAAAATCGGCAAAGCCTGCGTGCGCCTTCTCGCCCGTGTTATCGGTATCCGCCGCGACCGAAAGCTGGCTCAATCGCGCTTGCGCCGAACCAAATTCCGCGATCACATCTTCTTGCACGTCGTGCCGCGCTTCCACCCACTTGCCCGCATTGACCGCGCCCGTTTCCGCCACAATGAGATGGGCACGGTTGGTGTAGGCGTTCGGTCGCCGCGTACCGACCGGATAGCGGTTGTCCCACACATAGTTGAGCGCAGCATCGGGCACGGCATCGCCGTAGATCGTGCGCGCCAGCGCCAGTTTGCCGCGCAATATCCAACCGATCTCCGACGGCGGCAAGGTGAATGACACATACACGCGGGCGGCGTAATCGTCGCCCTGCTTGGTCGCCAGGTCGGCCTCCAGCAGCGGCGCATCCACGCGCCAACGCCAGCACAAAATGGGCGTGCGATTCAAGTCCACCGTGACCGGGCGCGCCAGCAAGGCCATGCTTTTATCCGCACGGGCTTCGATCCCCAGCACACCCTCCCAACGTTTGATCTGGTATTGCGTGGGCGGCACTTTTTTGTCCAGTTGCACCACTTGCCAAGGCGGTGGTACGTGCGCCGATTCTTCGGAAAAGTCGGTCAGGCGGACGTTTTCACTTGCCTCAACGCCGCATGCAGCCACACCCCAACACAGGATTCCAACCCTACGCCACACCATGCACACCCCAATTCTCGGGAAGAAATTTCAAATCCTGCGGTTCATCCACATCGTGCAGCATCTGCCCGACCTGCACCGACCAATGCAACTGGCCGATCCGATCCAGGGTATGACTGGCGACGGCATCCGTGCTCCACGGCATGTCGGCAAACAGTAGCGGATTGAATTGGCGCAACCCCAGCAAAGCATAACCGCCATCCGCCGTGCAATGGATCACCGCATCGTTGTCATGCAACGCCAGCGCGGCCGCATGCAACAGCCAAGCCGACATCTCGACGCAATCGGTGCCGATCAGCAGCACATGTTCGCCTTGTTGGATGGCGCGTTGCGTGGCGCGCGCCATGCGTTCTCCCAAGTCACCCGCGCCCTGTTCCGTTATGAGGATGCCTTGTGGCAGATTAATGTCATGCCAAGCTGCGGCAGCGATGGCAGGCGTGACACATAACTCGACCGTACCCACCCCGCTGTCCAGCGCAACCTGCAGGGTGTGCAACAACATCTGCCGTGCCAATGCCGCTGCGCCTGCCGCGCCCAGCGCGGGAATCAGGCGCGTCTTGGCCAATCCCGCTTGCGGGGCTTTGGCAAAAATGATGATGCGGGTCGATTTCATCGGTACAAGCCCGCCAGCGTCTGCGCATCCACGCCGCGCCAGTAGTCCCAGCGCAAGCGCCACATGAGCAGGATGGTGCGCCATATACCGCGCGTCTCCCAGCGTCGGCCAGAGGTGGTGACGCACTGCGTGAGGCAAGCGGGGCGTGAGATTTCTTTCAGGTGTTTGCTCAATTCGATGTCTTCCATCAGCGGCTGCTCGGGAAAACCCCGCAACTGCTCGAACACCGCGCGGCGCACGAACATCGCCTGATCGCCGGTGGCGATTCCACTCAAACAGGAACGCCAGTTCATCATCTGCGCCACCACCCGCAGCATGAACGCGCGCCCCGTGATGCATACATCGAATCGCCCCCACTGATGCACGCCATCTTGTAATGCCTGCGCGATGTGATGCAGCGCACCGTGTGGCAAGCGCGTATCGGCGTGCAAAAACAGCAGCACCCCGCCCGTGGCAATCGCCGCGCCTGCGTTCATTTGCACGGCGCGTCCGCGTGGCGCATTCACCACGGTAAAACCCGCCACCTCGGCCAAGTATGCCGAGCCGTCACGGCTTCCGCCATCGGCAAAAATAATCTCGCACCCCGCGCGCTGCATGGGCATCAGATGCGCAAACAAGTCGGGCAACTGTGCCGCCTCGTTGAGCATCGGGATGATGATGGAAAGTTTCAACATATCACCTTCACCAGCTTGTCATTCCCGCGCAGGCGGGAATCCAGATATTAAAAAATACCTGCGCAGCGGGGCAACACCGCTTTTGTCCGCTACGCGGGAAGTTCTTTTCTGACTCGATTCCCGCCTGCGCGGGAATGACGCAAGGTGGATGTACGGAAATGACGGGAAGAGGATGGATGGCATGTCACCCGCGCTTCCACGCATGATATTTCGCCAGCCAGCGCAGCACACCCTGCGGCGCATGCGCGCGCTTCCATTCGCCTGCGGCGTATTTGTTGGCCTCCGCCAGCGTGGGATAAGTGTGGATGGTGCCGAGGATCTTGTTCAGCCCCAGCCCGTGTTTCATCGCCAGCACGAATTCCGCCAGCAGGTCGCCCGCGTGTTCGCCCACGATGGTCACGCCGAGGATTTTGTCCTTGCCCGGCACCGTCAGCACCTTGACGAAGCCGTGCGTGGTGCCGTCGGCGATGGCGCGATCCAGTTCTTCGTTGTTGAATTTCACCACTTCACAGGCGATGCCTTTTTCTTTCGCTTCCTGTTCGTTGAGGCCGACACGCGCCACTTCCGGCTCGATGAAGGTCGCCCACGGGATGACGGAATAATCCACCTTGAAGCGTTTGAAATCGCCGAACAGCGCGTTCACCGCCGCGTACCACGCCTGATGCGCGGCGGTGTGGGTGAACTGGTACGGCCCCGCCACATCGCCTGCGGCATAGATGTTCGGGTACAGCGTTTCCAGATAGTCGTTGGTGGTGACCGTGCGCTGCACGGGGATGCCCAGCTCTTCCAGACCGAAACCTTTGAGGCGCGCACTGCGCCCTACCGCGCAGATCAGCGCGTCGAATTCGATGCGGCGCGATTGGCCGTCATGTTCCACCACGATGTATTTATGTTCGCCCTCTTTCTCGCAGCGCACCGCCTTGTGATCGGTCAGCACTTCCACGCCGTCGGCAACCAGTGCGGCACGCGCCAGTTCAGACACTTCGATATCCTCGCGGATCATGATGCGCGGCGCCATTTCGATTTGCGTGACGTTGGAGCCCAGCCGCGCAAAACTCTGTGCCAGCTCGCAGCCGATCGGGCCGCCGCCCAGCACCACCAGCCGCTGCGGTGCTTCATCCAATTCGGCAAAGGTTGACCACAGCGTGTCGCTGGTGACGTAGCCCACTTCACTCAATCCGGGCAACGGCGGCACGAAAGGCTGTGCGCCGGTGGCGATGACGATGCTGCGCGTGGTGAGTTTTTGCACCGTGCCATCGTGCAATTTGATTTCCACCGTCCACGGGTCGGTGATGCGCGCATAACCCTGCAACACTTCCACTCCCAGGCCGGTGTAACGCTCCACGCTGTCGTGCGGCGCAACATCCGCAATCACCCGATGTACGCGCGCCATGACTTTGCGGAAGCTGAATTCAGGTTGCGTTGAACTCAAACCGTAGTGTTCGCCGTGGCGCATCTGGCTTGCCAACTTGGCACTTTTGATAATGGCCTTGCTCGGCACGCAACCGTAGTTAAGGCAATCGCCACCCATCTTGTGCGTCTCGATCAAGGTCACTTTAGCCTTCACTGCTGCCGCGATGTAGGCCGACACCAACCCCGCCGCGCCGCCACCGATGACGACCAGATTGCGGTCAAATTTGGCTGGACGTTGCCATTTGGCATACACGCGGCGGCGCTGCAGCCACTGGATGAATGTGTTGGCGATCACGGGGAATACACCCAGCAGGGCGAACGAGGCGAGCAATCCCGGCGACAGAATGCCGGACAGGCTTTTGAGTTGCGCCAATTGTGTACCCGCGTTCACGAACACCAGCGTGCCCGCCAGCATGCCGACCTGACTCACCCAGTAGAAAGTGCGCGTGCGCATCGCAGTCAAGCCCAGCAGCAGGTTGATGAGGAAGAACGGGAACACCGGCACCATGCGCAGGGTGAACAGATACAGCGCGCCGTCGCGGGCAATGCCGTCGTTGATGGTTTTGAGTTTGTCGCCGAAGCGCTGCTGCACGGCATCGCGCAACAGGTAACGCGACACTAGAAACGCCAGCGTCGCGCCGATGCTGGAGGCGAACGACACCAGCAGTGTGCCCCACAGCAAGCCGAACAAGGCACCCATCGCCAGCGTCATCACCAGCGCGCCGGGCAAGGACAGCGCCGTTACCAGCACATAGCCGATAAAAGCAACGCCGGTCACCAGCCAGGGCGATTCGTTTTTCAGCGCGATGAATTCATCGCGCCGGGCTTGCAGGGTTTCCAGCGTCAGATACTGGTGCAGGTCAAAGGCGAAGAACAGCCCCGCCAGCAGCGCAACGGCCGCCAACAAAATAAGTTTTTTCATTGGATGTCCCTGATGGCTTTATGCGTCGGCACCGCAGGTGACTGGCCTATCGCGCCGCCGCAACTGCTGCCCTGCCCGGCGGTGCAACCGTAGCAATGGTCGGCGACACGGATGGTTTGCCCTTCGATGTCCTGTTGCAGCAGATCGCGCAAATGCGGCCTGCCCATGCCGGTCAAAGCCAACCCGAGTTGCTGGTTAAAATCACAGTCGTACATGAACCCCTGCCAATCCACGCTGACCAGGTTGCGGCACATCACCGTGTCCAGATTGGCGGCGGCAAAGTTCTCGTGCAGCAGACGCATGTAATCGTTGAATTGGCCTTTCGAGATCAGCATCGAGCCGAAACGCTGGATCGGCATGTTGGCGATGGCCAGCAGCTGGTTGAAATGGATACCAAAGTGCTCGAATAACTCGCGCTTGTAGTCCGCTTCGAGCGCGGCTTGGTTGGGCGGCAATGTCGCGCCCTGCGGATTGAACACCAGATTCATCACCAGCCCGCTGCCGGGCAGGCCGTAGCCCAGTTGGTTGAGCTTTTGCAGGGCGAGAATGCTCTTGTCGAACGCGCCCTTGCCGCGCTGCTTGTCCACATTCTCCAGCGAATAGCAGGGCAGCGAGGCGACGATCTCGACCTGCTGCTGCGCGAGGAATTCGGCCATATCTTCCTGGCCCGGCT
>CAZSIO010000085.1:0-5376 GCA_964606865.1 uncultured Sideroxydans sp. | reverse complement strand
CCCCGACCACACACACCAGCTTTTCGCCGCAATACAACAGCGGCAGACGCTCGCGTTGCCAGGGTGGCACATGCAACTCCTGAAACAAATGCTTGAGCGTGCGGCGGGCGGCGTGAGGATGCGGCCGCAGACTTTCGCCGCCGCAGCGCAGGCGCAATGTGACGCGATCACTCTGCAATTTGCACAGACTGATCCCCTCCCCTTTGCGCCGGCTGAATCGCAACACTTTTTGCAGGGGCTGCCAGAACAAAGCCTCTTCCTCTTGCCAGGGCAGACACAAAGCAGGATCGAAAGTCGGCAGCAGCGGCAACAGATGCGCGCGTCCTTGAAAGCGGCGTACCTGCCAGTTGCCGAATTGCACACACACGGCGGCATCGGTTCGCGCCGAACACAATTGGCGCAACATCTGTTCCAGTTGTTTGTCCTGCGGCATGGGCGCCCCGCACTGGTGCAAAAAATAACGCAACAGGTTTTTGGCGCGCGGAACACTCAGGCGAGACAACGCATCGACCGCCAGTGTTTCCCGATCGATTGCATCGACCGCATCCCGCGCGGCCAATTCATCCAGCAACTCCGCGGCCTCGGCAAAATGCTGCGCGCTGCGCGCAAGGGTTTCGCGGCAAGCCGGAAATTTTTCCTGCAACAGGCCGAGCACACGATGCCGCACGAAATTACGGGGATAACTCTCGTCGCGGTTGCTCTCGTCTTCGACCCAGCGCAGCGCATGGTGTTGCGCGTAATCCAGCAATTCTGCACGGGAAACATTCAGCAAGGGGCGGATCACGACACGGTTGGCCTGCTGTCGCGCCAGAGGCATGGCACTCGCGCCGCGCACGCCCGCGCCGCGCAAAAGTTGCAGCAACAAGGTCTCCGCCTGGTCGTCGGCGTGGTGCGCCAGCGCAATGAAAGCGCAATCCTGTTCAGCCAATGCGGCATGGCGCAACTGGCGTGCGGCCGCCTCGATGCCGAGCCTTTCGCGCAGGGGTTGGATATCGACCTGCGCCACTTTGCATTGGATGTTGTACCCCGCGCATAAATCCAGGCAAAACTGCGCCCAGTCATCCGCGTGAGGGCTGATGCCGTGATGCACATGCAAGGCGGAAAGCTGAAATTCGAGGCGGGGAGCGAGGGTGGCCAGCAGATGCAACAGGACGACAGAATCGATACCGCCGCTCAACCCAAGCAGGATATGTTTGCCCCGACAAGACAGCGCAGCGAGATGCTCCGCTGTTTGGTCGATCAGGCGATCAGAAGAAGCGTGTGAAGCCACAAAAGGGAATGCCGCGCACCGACGAGGTCGGCGCCACGCCATTACTGGAGTTCGATTTCCTTGAATTTGCCATAACCCATCAGACGGTTGAAGCGCGTCTGCAGCAGATCGTTGGTGGTTTTTGCCTGTGCCTGCTTGAGCGCATCAACCAGGGCTTTTTTCACGCTCTGCATGGTCGCCGCGTAGTCGCGGTGCGCGCCGCCCAGCGGCTCGCTCACGATCTTGTCCACCAGCCCCAGTGCCTTCAGACGGGTCGCCGTGATCGCCAGGGTTTCCGCAGCTTCTTCCGCCTTGCTGGCGCTTTTCCACAGGATGGAGGCGCAGCCTTCGGGCGAGATCACCGCGTAGGTCGCGTATTGCAGCATCAGCAGCGCATCGCCGATCGCGATCGCCAGCGCGCCGCCGGAACCGCCTTCGCCGATGATGGTGCAGATCATCGGCACGCGCAGTTCAGCCATCACATACAGATTTCTGCCGATGGCTTCGGATTGGCCGCGCTCTTCCGCGCCGACACCGGGATAAGCGCCGGGTGTATCGATGAAAGTCATGATGGGGATGCCGAACTTCTCGGCCAGGCGCATCAAACGCAGCGCCTTGCGGTAGCCCTCCGGGCGCGGCATGCCGAAGTTGCGGTACTGGCGCTCCTTGGTGTCGCGCCCTTTCTGGTGCCCGATCACCATCACGCTCTGGCCGTTGAAGCGTGCCAGACCACCGACGATGGCTGGATCGTCGGCATAGGCGCGGTCGCCATGCAGTTCTTCAAAGTCGGTGAACAGATGCTCGATGTAATCCAGGGTGTAGGGGCGCTGCGGATGTCGCGACACCTGGGAAATCTGCCAGGAAGTCAGTTTGGCGTAGATGTCCTTGGTCAGCGTCTGGCTCTTCTTTTGCAGGCGGCTGATTTCGTCCGAGATATCCAGCGCGGAATCGTCCTGCACATAACGCAATTGCTCGATCTTGTTTTCCAACTCGGCGACCTGCTGCTCAAAATCCAGGAAAGTCAGTTTCATGGTTGCTGTCTCAAAGGGTCAATCACGGGGCGGCATGATACAACAGGCTGCGCCGCAAACTGAACCGGAATCTCCATTCCCGTCAAGGAATCACGTTTTTTCAAAGCGTTACTTTCCGAGCGAGAAGAAACGGCGGATGGTTTCCAATATCTCGTTGCGGCTTTGCGCGATATCGGGGCGGCTCGCCACCGCATTGATATCCTGCACCGCGCTGTCGAGTTGCGCGGTGCGCACCGCCAGAATATGCGACAACTCTTCGGCGATGGCTGGGCGGGCCTGCAGGATCTCCTCGAATGCCTCCTTGTCCAGGCGATAACATTCGACATCGGTTTTCGCCAGCACCGAGGCGCGCCGCGGTGCGCCGGTCAACAGCGCCATTTCGCCGAAAAAATCCCCTTTTTGGAGGACGTTGACCACGCGTCGTTCACCGCCGGGCGAAGTCAGGAACACCTCGGCTTCTCCCCGGATGATGAGATACAGACCGTGCGACTGCCGGTCACCCTGCCGCGTGATCAGGTTGCCGCGCACAAAGGGCGCAAAACGCAGGCGTTCGGCCAACGATTTGAGTTCATCTTCGGTCATGGACGAGAACAATTCGACCCGGCGCAGCGACTTCAGGCGCACCTGGACTTCGCGCTGATGCAACGCATCCTCGTATTTCTCATTCTCCTTGGTCAGATGCACCCCGCGCTCATCCATCGCCAGCTTGAGGCCGGCACGTTGCAGCGCGGCCATGATGTGCCAGCGAATCATGCCATCGGTCGGATCGTCCGGCATTAAATCGGTCAGCCAGTAGCGCAGCGCATAACGCGCGTAGCCCTTGTCATCCATGTCCATCAGCACACAGTTCGGTTGCGGATTGCTCGCCACATTGGGTATGTCGGTATGACGGATGACATCCTCCACCACCGTGATCACCTTGGGCGGCGGCGCATCCAGCGACACGTTGAACCAGACCCAGCGCCGCCACTGCACCGGCTGGTCGGTGCGCCGTCCCAGCACAACAAACTTGTTCTTCATCAGTTGTGAATTGGGAAACACCACGGTCTCCCAGTTGCGCGTCTCCACCAGCGTCGAACGCCAGCGGATATCCACCACCTTGCCGGAAATGTCGTCCACCTTGATCCAGTCGCCCACCTCGATGGAATTATCCAGTTGCAGGGCGAGACCGCCGAGGATGTTGCCCAGCGTGTCCTGCATGGCAAAGGCGATGACTGCGGTAATGACTGCCGAGGTGGCGAGGATGCTGCTCAGATCCAGACCGGCATAGCGCAGCCGAACCATGAACCAGGCGACATAGGCGATGATGACGAAGATGTCTTCCGTGATGCGCGGCAAGGTCAGTTTGAATGAGGGCAGGACTTTTCTGAATATCAGCAGTCCCCACAGGCGAATCACTGTGATGCCCGCGCCGATCACGAATACTTCGCGCGTGATATCCGCCGCGCGCAACAACTCGGCGGCATGCAACAAACCGCTGACGAATTGCCCGAACAGGCAAACCAGATAAAACCCGATCGTATTGAACAGACTCTGGCGATCCTCGCGCAGAAAAAGATGCAGCAACAGGAAGATCGCCACCACCATCAGCGACAGGGGCAGCGATTCAGCACCCCAGAAGAAATCTGCCGCCTTGCTCCAGAAAGTCATGTTACCGCCCCTTTAGGAATGCCTTGATTCTACTCGAGATAAGCCGTCAACGGCTGGCGTCTGTGCCATATTTTCCAGCACCCTGCACGCGTCAGTTCAAAACGCTGCATAGCCTCATCCGCCAGCACTTCGAGCGTGAGAGTGTGTAATTTTCCCGCATCTATCGACTGCCATACCGGTGCCGCGATTTCATTTTCCAACTTCTCCAGCAGAGTACGATAAGCGTAGAGGTCACCGCGCTGCCAGACTTCCTGCAAATCCGCATCCACCCACACACCGCGCTCGTGCCGGCTTGCCAACAGGCCGGGCAGGTCATCCAGTAACGCAACGCCGCTCGCGCGGGCGCAGAGCGTCACCAGTCCGTCATGACTGCCCGCCGCATCGAACGCCGGATGCGGCACACAGGCGCTGCCTGCGCCCCACAACCAGAGACTGTTGATCGCCGGTTTGCCCGCTTGCTGGCGGGCCGTATTGACCGGATGTTGGTGCAGCAGCATCTGCATCTCGTTGTTCAAACGCCACCAGCGCCGCGCATCCGCTCCCTGCGGCAACAGTGTGCGCACATCGCGCCCTGCGGCGGCGCGCAACGGGACCATCATGACTTCACCCAGGAACTGCGCCTGCAGATACCAGCGATCGGGGTGTGGGGCGAAAAAGCGCAGACCCTCCTCCGCAAAATGTGTGTTGAGCGAGGCACACAATTGCTGCGCCTCCTCCTCCGCGCACGTCACATCGGGTTGCAACATCACTTGCGACGGCTGCATCTGCAGCTCGACCGGATCGGCGCACAGCCAGTAGCCCTCGTTCGCCGCCAAACCGTCCGCCAACGCCCGCAACGGCGCCACGCTCCGTACCCCAAAAGCTTCGCACAAACGAGATTCCAATGTTGTGGGCGGCAAGATTGAACGCGCGCTGCGCGCCAGCAATTTCTCCAGGTTCGGCAAACGCAATCCGGCGTAAACACCGGCTGCTTCGGCGGGCAAAAACAGGGCGGGAATAATGAGATGGAGGTGATTCATGCGCGTCAGTTTAGCATTCAAATCCGCGCGGCTTGTGGCACACTAGCGCCCGTCAACCAACCGACCCACACGCCCTTGCAACCCTACGAACTTTTCATCGGCCTGCGTTACACCCGCGCCAAGCGCCGCAACCATTTCATCTCCTTCATCTCGCTGATCTCCATGCTGGGCATCGGCCTCGGGGTGATGGCGCTGATCGTGGTGCTGTCGGTGATGAACGGCTTCCAGCAAGAAATCCGCGCGCGCATCCTGGGCATCACGCCGCACCTGCAAGTAATGGGCGCCAACGACGGATTGCGCGACTGGCAGGGTGTGCTGGAAACCGTCGCCGCCCATCCGCAAGTGCGCGCCGCCGCCCCCTTCGTCAACGGTCAGGGCATGCTGTCCTTTGAGGGGCGCGTGGAAGGCGTGATGGTGCGCGGCATGC
>CAZSIO010000084.1:0-5414 GCA_964606865.1 uncultured Sideroxydans sp. | reverse complement strand
TGCCTTCAGCCGCTTTGCTCGTCTGCGGCGAGCGGTAGTCGCGCGCCAGATTCTGTAACATCACGGGAAAGTGCATGTCCGCCAGCATCGCGGCAGAAACTTCGGCATGATCGAAACCGAACTGCCCGCGCTCGCCTTCGCGCAGAGGTTCTTCCGTGTCGCCGTGTTCCAGCAAGGCGCTGAACGGCTGCGCATAGACGGTCGCCAGCGCAAGTTGGCCGATCTGCCCGAGCAGGCCCAGCACGAAGATCTCTTCCGCCGCCATCAGATTCGCCCGTTGCGCCAATTGGCGCGCGGCAATGGCGGTCAACAGGGAGTGATACCAGAAGTGGGTGTAATCGAAACGGGCGCAGGGGCCGTGCCGGTAGTCGGCGACAAGGGCGATCCCCAGCACCAACTGGCGCAGCGCACGCATCCCCAGCACCGTGACCGCATCATGGATGGTCGCCACCGGGCGCGACACATGGCCGAGCAGGGCATTGGCCGCCTTCACCACGCGCTGGCTCAACGCCGGATCGGCGCCGATCAGGCGCACCAAGTCGTGGTTGGTCACCTCGTCGTGCTGGGTGAGCTCGATGACTTGCAGAGCGACCCCCTTCGGCGAGGGCAACCGGCCGCTGATTTTCAGCTTGTCGAGGATTTGCTGACTGGTTTTGGCCACGCCACTTTTCTCCTTCTTTCCCACTCTAGCACAGGCCTTCGGCAGCCGCTTCCGGTTATATGGATATAGCCTTCGCGCGGTTGATGCACCCCCCAAACGGGCGCATAATCCGCCCCTCTTTTTTGCACTATCGGCACATTTTCGCAATGTCTGAATACTTTTTGATCGTGATCGGCACGGTGTTCGTCAACAACATCGTGATGGTCAAGATTCTCGGGCTGTGCCCGTTCATGGGGGTTTCCAAAAAACTGGAAACCTCCTTGAGCATGGGCGCGGCCACCACCTTCGTGCTGACCATCGCTTCCGGCTCCAGTTATCTGGTCAACCATTACCTGCTCGGCCCCGATCTGGCCTACCTCACCACGCTGTCCTTCATCGTGGTGATCGCCGCCATCGTGCAGTTCACCGAGATGGTGATCAAGAAAACCAGCCCGGTGCTGTATCAGGTGCTCGGCATCTACCTGCCGCTGATCACCACCAACTGCGCGGTGCTCGGCATCCCCCTGCTCAACGTGCAAGCCAAACATGATTTCATCGAGTCGCTGCTGTTCGGTTTCGGCGGTGCGGTCGGTTTCACGCTGGTGATGGTGCTGTTCGCCGGTATCCGCGAGCGTCTGGAAGGGGCGGACGTGCCGGTGGTGTTTCGTGGCACGGCGATTGCCATGGTCACCGCGGGGTTGATGAGTCTGGCCTTCATGGGTTTCTCGGGTCTGGTGAAATGATCACTGCGCTATGGGTGATGGTCGCCATTGCCGTGGTGCTGGGCGTTGTGCTCGGCTATTCCGCGATCCGCTTCCGCGTCGAGGGCAACCCGCTGGTGGAGAAAATCGACGCGGTGTTGCCGCAAACCCAGTGCGGCCAATGCGGCTATCCCGGTTGCAAGCCTTACGCGGAAGCAATCGCCAAGGGCGAGGCCGACATCAACCTGTGCCCGCCCGGTGGCGAGGAAGGCATCAAGAAACTGGCGGAACTGCTCGGTGTGGAGCCGAAACCGTTCGGCGCCGACCGCCAGCCCCGCGCCAAGGCGGTCGCCTTCATTGACGAGAGCACCTGCATCGGCTGCACGTTGTGCATCCAGGCTTGCCCGGTCGATGCCATCGCCGGCGCGGCGAAGCAGATGCACACCATCATCGCCGCCGAGTGCACCGGCTGCGAGTTGTGTGTCGCCCCCTGCCCGGTGGATTGCATCAGCATGCAACCGATCCCGGAAAAGCCGACCAACTGGAAATGGAAATATCCGGTCATTCCGTTAAGGGTCGCGGCATGAGGCAACTCTTCACTTTCCATGGCGGCATCCATCCGCCCGGCAATAAAACGCAATCGACCGCGCAACCGATTACACGCGCGCCGTTACCGGCAACATTGGTCATCTCTTTGCGCCAGCACGCGGGCGAGGCGGCAAAACCGGTGGTGCAGGTAGGCGAGCGCGTATTGAAAGGGCAGCTGATCGGCGCGCCGGTGGGTGGTTTTTCGGCGGCTATTCATGCGCCGACTTCCGGCACCATCAGCGCCATCGCGTTGCAGCAGGTGGCACATCCTTCCGCCTTGCCGGAGTTGTGCATCACCCTCACCGTGGACGGCAAGGAAGAATGGGTTGTGCGCCATGCGGTGGATTACCGCGCCTTGTCCAACGCAGAACTGCAAAGCCATCTGCGCGCGCAGGGAGTGGTCGGTCTCGGCGGGGCCGCTTTCCCCAGCGACATGAAACTGCGCCACGCCATTCCGGTCGAGACGCTGATCCTGAACGGCGCGGAGTGCGAGCCTTACATCAGCTGCGACGATATGCTGATGCGCGAACGCGCGGACGAGATCGTGCGCGGTGTGGAAATCCTGCGCCATGCGCTGGATGCGCGCGCAGTGCTCATCGGCATTGAGGACAACAAACCTGAAGCGATTGCCGCCATGCAGCAGGCGGTGCAGGTAAGCGGCCTGCCGTTCGAGGTGGTCACCATACCTACCCTGTATCCGAGCGGCAGCGCCAAGCAGCTGATCAAGATATTGACCGGTCTCGAAGTTCCTTCCGGCAAATTGCCGACCGACATCGGGGTGCAGTGTTTCAACGTCGGCACCGCCTGCGCGATCAAGCGCGCCTGCGACGACGGCGAGCCTCTGCTTTCCCGCATCGTCACTGTCACCGGCAATGTCGCGCATCCGCGCAACTACGAAGCGCTGGTCGGCACCCGCTTTGCCGAACTGGTGCAATTGAGCAAAGCACTGCCGGACACCGACCGCTACCTCATGGGCGGGCCGATGATGGGGCTGGAATTGCCCGCCGCCGACGTGCCGCTGGTCAAGGCCAGCAATTGCGTGATCGCCGCGAGCGATGCGCTGTTCCCGCCCAAGCCGGCACCGCTACCCTGCATTCGCTGCACGCGCTGCGCGCAGGTGTGTCCGGCAGAACTGCAACCGCAGGATCTGTACTGGTTTGCCCAGTCGAACAATTTCGGCAAGGCGCAGGAATGGAATCTGTTCGACTGCATCGAATGCGGCGCCTGCGCCTACGTCTGCCCCAGCAGCATTCCGCTGGTGCATTACTATCGCTACGCCAAGAGCGAAATCCGCGCGCGAGACCAGGAGAAACGGGCCGCTGATCAGGCGCGCGAACGCCACGAATTCCACCAACTGCGCATCGAGCGCGAGAAGCAGGAAAAGGCCGACCGGCTGGCGCAGAAAGAACGCGAGAACGCCGCCAAGGCAGCCGCCGCACCGGCCGCACCCGCCGTTTCGGTCGATGACACGCAGCAGATGCGCATCGATGCGGCAATCGAGCGCGCCAAAGCCCAGGCCACCGCCGCGCAACCGAAAAACACCGATCATCTGGCCCCTGAACAACAGGCGGAGATCGCTGCCATCGAAGCGCGCCGGGTCAATCTGCACAAGCTTGCCGCCGATGCCGGCGCGGACGACGAGCCGCCGAAACAACATTGAGGAAAGCCAGAACCATGCTGTCATCCCCCTTCATCGCCCGCCCGCTTGCCGTCAACCAGATCATGCTGCGGGTACTGCTGGCGCTGTTGCCCGGCATCGCCCTGTACGTGTGGTATTTCGGCCCGGCGATCCTGGTCTCGATCACAGTCGCCTCGCTCACCGCGCTGGCCACCGAGGCAGCGATGCTCAAGCTGCGCCATCGCCCGCTCAAGCCTTTCCTCTCCGACAATAGCGCGCTGCTTACGGCCTGGCTGTTGGCGCTGTCGGTGCCGCCGCTGGCGCCGTGGTGGCTGATCGTCGTGGGAACAGCCTTTGCCATCGCGGTAGCCAAGCAGTTGTACGGCGGCCTCGGCAACAACCCGTTCAATCCGGCCATGATCGGCTATGCCGTGCTGATCATTTCCTTCCCGCACGAAATGACGCACTGGCTGTCGCCGCAGGCGCTCGGCACGGTGCATCTGCCCTTCGCCGAACAGGTGGCTTATTTCTTCCGCGGCGTGCTGCCTGCCGGATTGACACTGGATGCGGTCACCATGTCCACCCCGCTCGATACGCTGAAAACACAATTGCATCTCGGTCATTCCGTCGGTGAAATTCGTGAACTGCCGATCTATGGCCGCCTCGCCGGACAAGGCACGGAAATGATCGCGCTCGGCTTCGCCGCAGGCGGTCTGTATCTGCTATTCACCCGCATCATCTCCTGGCATCTGCCGCTGGTTTTTCTCGCCACGCTGTTCGGCATGGCGGGAATTTTTCATCTGGTCGATCCGGTGCACTATGTCGCCCCCCTGTTCCATTGGTTCTCCGGCGCGGCGATGATCGGCGCCTTCTTCATCCTCACCGATCCGATCAGCTCGCCCACCACCGCCAAAGGCAAGATCATCTTCGCTGCCGGCGCCGGCATCCTCACTTATCTGATCCGCGTATTCGGCGGTTTCCCCGACGGTGTGGCGTTCGCCACGATTCTGATGAATATGTGCGTGCCGATCATTGATGCCTACACGCAGCCTGCGATTTTCGGCCGCAAGGAAGGGCAAAAATGAAACGCATCGTCCGCTCCACCGTGCAGACCGCGGTCAATCTGGTGTTCTTCGCCATCCTCGGCACGGCCATTCTCACCACCACTTACTTTCTCACCCGCGACACCATCGCCGCGACGGTCGAGGCGGCCAAGCTGAAACTGATTTCACAACTGTTGCCCGCCGACAGCTACGACAACGACATCATGCGCGACACCCTGTCGGTTGCCGCCGATGATCTGCTGGGCACGACAGAACCCTCGTTGGCACACATTGCACGGCGCGGCGGCGGGCCGGTGGCGGTGGTGCTGGAAGTGGTTGCGCGCGAAGGCTACAGCGGCGACATCCATCTGGTACTGGCGATCCGCAGCAACGGGGCGCTGTCCGGCGTGCGCGTGGTCAACCACAAAGAGACGCCCGGACTGGGCGACTATATCGACATCGCCAAGAGCGACTGGATCCGCGTGTTCGAAGGCAAGGCACGCGGCAACGATGCCGACTGGAAAGTGAAGAAGGACGGCGGGCAATTCGATTCGATGGCGGGTGCCACGATCACCCCGCGCGCCGTGGTCAAGGCCAGCCTGCTGGCTTTGCAATATTTCGACGCACACCGCGAGCAATTGTTGGCGCAGACGAAACCGAACGCACAGGGCGCAGGCCACCCCCAAAGATGAATCGTCTGCGCCCTGTGCGTTTCCCTCACCCCCGTTCCCCCTCTCCCGGTGAGCGAGGGGTACGGTATGCCCTCGCGACGCGAGATTCTCATTAAAGGAGCGCAGCCATGAACTGGAACGAATTCAAAACCA
>CAZSIO010000083.1:0-5468 GCA_964606865.1 uncultured Sideroxydans sp. | reverse complement strand
GTCGCCGTAAAGGCCTGATTCATGATCATGTGTCCCGGGAACACGCCCACCAGCGTCAGCGGGATCGCACCCATTACGATCATGGGAATCACGAATGATTTGTAATAGCCGACCAACACCAGATAGATGAGCACCAGCGCCACGATGAAAGCACTGCCCAAGTCGCGAAACACATCCAATGTGAGTCGCATCTCGCCGCCCCACAGCAGTTGATACTTGCTTAAATCCTTGGGCTGGGCATCGTTAAAGCCCAGGTTGCCGGTAGTAAAGTGCTCGCCAGCCAAGGTTTTGCCGTCAAGCATCGTGTCCAGCGCAAGCACCGCATAGACCGGGCTGGAGCGCAGCAATTCCGCGCCAACCATCACGACTTGATGCTGGTCGCGGTCATAGATCGGTTTGGCGGCGGGCACCCGGCGCAGCGTGGCGATCGACGACAAGGGGACTTGCTGCCCCATGGCATTCACTACCGCCAGCGATAATATCTGCCCCGGCGATTGCCGCTCGGCGCGAGGAAGGCGCACGGTCAAATTGATCGGCTCTCTGGCGTCCTCGATATGCAACGAACCGAGCGAGAATCCGCTCACATAGTCGTGTATCAACTTGGCGACCTGTGCGGGCGCAATGCCGGCAAGCGCCGCCTTTTCGGCATCAACGTGGATTTCATAACTTTCCACCGTTGCCGTGACCGAGTCGTCGGCATTGATGATGCCGTAAATACTGTTGAAATCTTCTTTCACGATTGCAGCAGCGGCCCGCAGTTGGTCGTAATCGGGGCCATATAACTCGGCCAGGATCTGCGCCTGAACAGGCGGTCCGGGCGGTGTTTCGTACAGCTTGATCTGGCTTTCCGGGAAACGCTTTCTCACTGCTTGCAGCGCTTCATTCAGAGCCGTTACGATTTCGTGCGAGCTGGCCGAACGCTCATGTTTGTCCACCAGATTGACCCGGATCTGCGCAAGGTTTGTACCGCGCTTGAGGAGGTCACCGCGCACCAGTGCCGCAAAATCGACCGTGGCGGCAACGCCGAGGAATGTCTGGTAATTGACGACATGTTCAGTATGCGCGAGGACATCGCCCACCGACCGCGCCACTTCATCAGTACGCGCCAGAGCTGTTCCCGCAGGTGTGTCAACTTCGAGCAGGAACGTATTGGTATTGTCGTTTGGCAACATTTTCAGTTCCACGCCCAAAGGGCTGAGCGGCCCGTTCATCCCGGAAGGGCGAATAAACTGCCAGACCGGTTGCAGCATCGCCAGTGCGAGCATTACGCCCACGATCCCGAACAGCCAGCCGCGCCGTTTACGCTCATTGAGCAATGGCGTGATCACATTCACGTAAGCGCGATGCAAGATATCCCGGGGTTGTGCATCCTGTTCCTCCAGCGTGGGCGCTTTCTCCAGTGCCGCCAGGGCCTTGCCCTTGAGCATGCGGTAGGCCGCCCAGGGCACCACCATATAGGCGATCAGCAACGAAGCCACCATCGCGACCGGCACATTAAACGGGATGGGCTGCATGAAAGGCCCCATCATGCCGGTGACAAAAGCCATCGGGATGAAAGCCAGGATGACCGCGATCGTGGCCACGTTGGTGGGATTGCCGATTTCATTGGTGGCGCGCACCAGCGCCCCTTTGAAATCTGCCGCGCCGCCGTGATGCAGATGGCGGTGGATGTTTTCCACAACGACGATGGCAGCATCGACCAGCAGACCCAGCGACAGGATCAATGCAAACAATGTAATGCGGTTCATGGTCTGTCCGGCAACCAGGCCCACCGTCAGCACCACAAACAGGATCAACGGCACGGTCAGCGTCACGATGGCCGCTTCGCGCCACCCCAGGAAGAACAGCAGCACAACGACAACCGAGGCGATAGCGATGCCCAAATGCTCGACCAGCGTATTCACCGCATCGTTCGCTTTGGCCCCGTCATCACGGGTGACGACCACGCTCACACCTTCCGGAATGGCTTCGCGTTTGAGTGTTTCAAGTTTGGCCAGGACTGCATTGGCAACGACGACGGCATTGGTGCCGGCTTTTTTTGCAATCGCTATCGTCACTGCCGGTGCAGCCCCATCGAACGCCGGATTGTGTGCCGCAGGTCCGAAGGCGAAGTGCGACGAAGCCTCTGTTTCAGCAGGCCCATCTTCAATCTGCGCCACATCCTTGAGAAAAACCGGGCGCCCCCTGGGAGCGCCCAGCACGATGTCCCCCACTTCATGTGCGCTCTTGAGGAAGCCATTGAAACGCAGCGGGGTATTTTTGTTGTTATCGACCAGCTCGCCTGCCGGCATGGATATGTTGGTGGCATTCAACATGCGATCCACCTGATCCAGCGCAAGTCCCGCAGCAGCCAGCTTCTGTGCATCAATAAAAATATTGATCGCGCGCGGACGTCCACCCACAATCTCGGTAAAGGACACTCCGGGGATGTTGCGCAATTGTTCCAGCACGTGCAGGCCCACATAGCGCAATTCATGGTCGCTTTGCTTTGAAGAAGCAAGGGTCAGCGTCATGATTGGCACATCATCCACATTGATCGGTTTGACCATGGGCTGCATCGCACCCGACGGCATGCGATCCATATTCTGCATCAACTGGTTGTACAGCTTGACCAGGCTTTTTTCCTGATCCTGGCCAACGTCAAACTGGACGGTCACGACACCGTAGTCGTTGACTGCGTAGCCAAAGGTATGTTTCACACCAGCCTGCGCGTTCATGATCGCCTCAAGCGGCTTGACGATGGTGTTCTCGACTTCGTCGGCGGTGGCACCCGGCTTGGCGACGATGATGTTGGCGGCAGGCACGACGATCTGCGGGTTGTATTCGCGCGGTGTCACCGCGATCGCCACCAGCCCGACCAGCGTGATGGCCAACATGATCATCGCGGTGATTTTCGATGACAGGAAGGTTTTCGCCAGACGCCCGGCGATGTTCATGGGCGGATCGAGTTCATTCATGGCTGGCTGCTTCCCGTCAGATTGATCCGATCGCCCGAATTCACTGCGCGCGTGTTGCCCACGATCACCCTTTCACCGGGATTGAGTCCGGCTTCAATCTCGACCACACCCTCCTGTTCGCCTCCGGTCCTGACCATGCGGTAGCGGGCAATCGCATCCGCATCAACCACAAACACCCCGGCAATGCCGGCGCGTTCAAGTAATGCGGCTTGGGGGACGCTGATTCCCTGTCTGCTTCCCACTGTAAATCGCACCCGTGCGAAACTGCCACTGCTCATCCCCTCGATTCCCGGCACCTCAAGCTTCACCAGATGGGTATGCGATGTCGCATCGGCCACCGGAACCAGCCGCACGATCCTGCCCGGCAATACTTTGCCACCCACTTCAACCGTTGCGTTTCCGCCCATCCGGAGATGCGCGTACGTTTCCTCGCTCACCGCTGTCTGAATCAGCAGTTTGTCTGGATTCTCCACCACCAGTACCGGCCTGCCCGGCGCAGCCAGGTCGCCTTTGTTGGCCATCTTTTGCGTCACGATGCCATTGATGGGCGAACGCACTTCTGCATAGCGCAATTGTGACTCTGCGGTATTGAGACCGGCGCGGGCGGCGCTGGCCTGGCTTTGTGCGATGTTGTATTGCAATTTGACTTTGTCGTATTGCAACTTCGGAATGGATTCCTCTTTGTACAGATTGGAGAAACGCTCAAAGTCGGCTTGGGCGTCATTCAACGCGGCCTCTGCCTGAACGACTCCGGCACGCGCCTGATCCACTTGCCCCTTGATATCCGTCGGATCGATGGTGAACAGCAATTGACCTGTTTTAACCGCATCCCCTTCGTGCACCACGATGTCACGCAGGTAACCCATCAACCTGGATGCGACTTGCACTTGCTGCTCCGAAATCACCGCACCCGGGGCCGCATCCACGACGGGAATTTCAGTCGTGCTGAGCGTTATTGTTTGTGCGCTGACTGTTTTGTTCTGCGCTGCCGCCGCTTGATCCTGAGGCTGGCAGGCTGCCAGCGAAAAAACCAGCGCCGCCGCGATGGTAAGGGTGAATGTTTTCTGAACTTTCATCATTTTTCTCCTTGATTTCGTGCGCGTCACAACTGCTCGCCGTCGAGTTTCCCCACCGCGAGTCGCAAAGCAGAGCGTTGCATGGTCAACTGGTAATGCGCAGCCACTTGCTCGGCGCGTGCCTGATCGAGCTGTGCTTGTGCCGCCAGCACTTCAACCATGGTCGTCACACCGTTCTCATAACGTTTTGCCACCAGCCGCTGCGCTTCCTCGGCCTGCGCCACGGCGGCAGTTCGTGCATTGACTCTTGACTCGGCTTCGGCTGACCCACGCCATGCGTCAATCACCTGGAACCGCACCCCTTCTTCAGCCTGTTTGAGCCGCGCCTGTAATTCTGCGCGGGAGGCTTCGGCGCGGCCCACCGCACCGCGCGTCACGCCCATATCGAATATCTGCCAGGAGAGCACGCCCGCCACGGTGTACGAGGAGGCAAACTGCTGGAATGCCGGCGCATTCCAGTCCTTTCTGATGACCGCGTTCAAATGCGGGTAATAGTCGGCACTTGCCACTTTGACGCCCGCACCGGCTGCATCCAGCTGATTGCGCAGCGCGAGGATGCCGGGATTGGCGGCGACCGCTTCGTCCTGCAGTTCGGCGACCTTTCCACCCAATGCAGCCGGCGTGAAATCCGGACCGATCTCCAGTTTTTCATCTAGCGACAACCCCAACAGCAAATGCAGTTGATCGATCGCAGCGGCTTCACCTCGCCGCGCTTCTTCCAGATTAACCTGCACGTTGGCAAGATTCACTTGGGCGAAAAGCAAATCGCTCCTGACGACCACGCCCTCATTCAGCAAATTCTGCGTCGTCTTGACGTAAGCCTCGGCCGCAGCGTGTGCCTGTTGCGCCACATTGACGTAGGCGTGGGCGGTATGCGCCCCCTGATAGGCTTGGATGACCTGAAATATCACCCGCTGGCGTGCAGCCTGATCCCCCGCCTGGGCTGCCTTGACGTAGGCACGAGCCTGATCGACATAGCCTGCAATCATCCCGCCGTTATAGAGCGGAATCTGCAATTCCAGGCGCGGGTTGTAATTGTTCACAGGATTGGGCTCGTTCACGGCGGTGGGTGCAACCGTGCCAATACCCGTGTATTCGCTCAAACCGAAGTCGTTGAAGGTGACATTGCGCTGTGAAAGTTTGAGGCCGAACGCATTCAGCGCATCGTTGCTGCGCGTCGCGGTGATTGAAGCGTTGAGCTTGGGCAAACGCTGCCCTTGAGCCTGACTCAAGGCCGCTTCGGCCTGTGCCAATTGGAACTGGCTGGCCAGAATATCCGGGTTCTGCCTGAGCGCAATACTGACGCACTGTTGCAGGTCCGCACCCAACGCGGCACCCGCCATGCACCACAAGAGCATCCCGCCGGCCAATCTTCTTAAGCGTGCCTTACGCAAAAAATCCATCTAACCCCCTCGATCACGCAATGTGCGATTCA
>CAZSIO010000082.1:0-5606 GCA_964606865.1 uncultured Sideroxydans sp. | reverse complement strand
TGACGCCGGAGCAGATGCAGCAATTGCAGCAACTCTCCCCCGAGCAGCGCGCGGCGCTGATGCAACGCGCTTCGACCGGCAATACTCAGCCCAATTCAAGCCCTGTTGTCGCACCGGCAAATTTGCCGCCGCGCTCACTGGAAACAGGCCGCCTGGAAGCGGATGCCAAAACTGATTCGCATGATGCGGCGCTTTCCCGGCAAGAGGTGTCGAGTGGCCGCACGGCCGACATCCCGCTCGAACAGGTGAAGTCTCAAGCGGTCGCCGACCAGATCGAGATTCGCCGCTCATATGAAGAATTCATGCGCGAGTCCAAGCCAATGGAAGTCGATACGGCCTCGTTGCGGCAGTACGGATACGACCTGTTCGCCTCGGAGCCGACCAGCTTCGCGCCGGTGACGGACGTGCCGGTGCCGCCCGAATACGTGCTGGGCCCGGGCGACGAGATCAAGGTGCAACTGTTCGGCAAGGACAACAAGGAATTGCTGCTGACCGTGGATCGCGAAGGCGCGGTGTCCTTCCCGCAGATCGGGCCCATCTCAGTCGCCGGGCTGGGTTTTGCCCAGGCCAAGGCCCTGCTGGCCGAGCAGATCAAGCAAAAAATGATCGGCGTCTCCGCCAGCATCACCATGGGCCAGTTGCGCACCATCCGCATCTTTGCGCTGGGCGATGTGTATCGTCCCGGTTCCTACACGGTGAGCGGGCTGGCCACCCTGTCCAGCGCGCTGTTCGCTTCCGGCGGCATCAAAAAAATCGGCTCGCTGCGCAGCATCGAACTGAAACGCAACGGTCGCCGCATCGCCACCATCGACCTCTACGATTTCCTGCTGCGCGGCGACACCAGCAAGGATGTGCGCCTGCTGCCGGGCGACGTCGTGTTCGTGCCGCCGATCGGCAATACCGTCAGCATCGCCGGTCAAGTGGTGCGTCCGGCCATCTACGAGCTCAAAAAAGAAAAGACGGTGGCGGAAGTGCTCAAGCTGGCGGGCGGCCTGATGCCCAAGGCTTATCTGGACCGTGCGCTGATCGAGCGCGTCGCGTCCCGCGGTGAACAGAAGGTCGTCAACCTTTCGCTGCTGGGCGAGGGTGCCAACCAGACGGTGCGCAACGGCGACGTGATCAAGGTGTTCTCCGGCACCGAATTCGAAAAGAACCAGATCCTGACCATCGGCAACCTCAAGCGTCCGGGAAAATACGCGTGGGAAGAGGGGATGCGCGTTTCCTCGCTGATCGACTCCATCGACGACCTGCTGCCGGAAACCTTTCTTGAATACGGCGTGATCGAGCGCGAGACTGCCGACACGCGCGAGCCGATGCTGATCCGCTTCAAACTCGGCGAACTGCTGCAGGCAAAAGGCAGGGGCGGAGAGCTGGATCTGCTGCTGCGTCCGCGCGACCGCCTGTATGTGTTCAAGCGCGCCAACTTCCGCCAGCAGCCAAAAGTCAGCATTGAAGGCAGCGTGCAGACCCCGGGCAAATATGAATACAAGCGCAACATGCGCCTGGCCGACATCGTGCTGGCGGCGGGCGGCGTGCTGCGCGATACCGACCTGGGTTTCGTTGAAGTGTATCGCACCGACCCGGTCACGCGCGACGTGCATCTGATCAAGGTCAACCTGGCGCTGGCGCTGGCCGCCGACAAGGTGAACGACATCCTGCTGCAAGACCTCGACCGCGTCGTGGTGCACTCCATCTACGAAAGCAAGCAGCGCGAAGAAGTCACGGTGCTGGGCGAAGTCAACAAGCCGGGCACCCTCGCGCTGGGGCAGGGCATGCGCGTGGCCGACCTGATCTTTGCAGGTGGCAACGTCACCCAGATGGCCTATCTGAAACAGGCCGAGATCACCCGCTACTCGGTGGAGAACGGACAGAAACGCGTCTCCGAACATTTTCCCGTCGATCTGGAAGCGGTCTTGCGCGGCGACGCCCAGGCCAACGTCGAGTTGCAGCCGTATGACGTGCTGAATGTCCGCCGCGTCGCCAACTGGCGCGCCTCCGAGCAAGTGCGCATCGAGGGCGAAGTGCTGCACCCCGGCGCCTATCCGATTGAGGAAGGGGAGACCCTTTCTTCCCTCATGCAGCGGGTGGGCGGTTTCACCGACAAAGCCTATCTGCGCGCGGCCGTGTTCACGCGCGAATCCGTGCGGCTGGAACAGCAAAAGCAGATCGACGAACTGGTGCGGCGCATGGACTCGGAACTGGCAGCCCGCGAGACCGCCGTGACCACTCTGCGCGATGCCTCCCTGCAGGCACAGCAACAACAGGCGCTGGAATCGGGCAAACGCCTGCTGGCCAAATTCAGGACCGCGCAGGCGACCGGCCGGGTCATAATCAACCTGTCCGACATCGCCAAACTGAAAGGCAGCAAACTCGACGTGAAGTTGCGCGATAGCGATCGCCTGGTCATCCCGAAACGCCCGGACGAAGTGCTGGTGGTGGGCGAGGTGTACAACAACGCGGCGGTCATGTTCAATCCGGATTACGACAGCGGCGATTACCTGGATCAGGCCGGTCTGACCCGCATGGCGGACGCGTCCAGCATCTACCTGGTGCGGGCGGACGGGCGCGTGGAAACGCAGGGCGGCGGCTGGTTCAGCGGTTCGCTGGGCAAGATACTGCCGGGCGACACCATCGTCGTGCCGCAGGACCTGGAGCGCATGAACGTGCTCGATGTCGCACTCGACTGGTCGCGCGTGACCATGCAGCTCGGCACCAGCCTGGCCGCGATGAAGACCGTGGGCATCCTGAAGTGATGCCGGAACGCAAACTCAAAATCGCCGAGGAAGCCGCCATCTGGAAGGCAGTCGCCGCATGGGTCGATGCCGAGGGCATCGCCCCAGTTGTCCTGTACCTGCACGGCTCGCGCGGAACGGATTGGCAGCGTGCAGAGAGCGACTGGGATTTTGCCGTGCTGTGCGATCAGCCGCTGGCATGGACACAGCGTATGAGTCTGATCGATGGACTCTCAAGGGCATTGGATGGCTCAACCATCGATCTGGCCGACCTGCGCCAGTGCGACACAGTCTTTGCCGCCCATCTGGTGAGCGAAGGAGAAGCGATCTATATAGGCGACGAGGCGGCGCGGCAACGCTTCGAGATGCTGGCGCTTGCCAAATATGCGCGCCTGAACGAAGAGCGGCACGGTATTCTGAATGACATCCGCCAGCGCGGCACCGTCTATCTGGCAACGGGACAGGCATGAACGACATTGTCATCAACAAGGCGGAGATTATCGAGCGCGCCCTGTCCAGGGTGCGCGACACCTACGCGCGTCACCGCGATGATCTGGAACAGTCATTCGACGCGCAGGACGTCATCCTGCTCAATCTGCAACGTGCCTGCGAGGCCGCCATCGACCTGGCCATGCACATCGTCCGCGTCAGGGCACTAGGATTGCCAAAAGACAGCAAAACCGCCTTCGATCTGCTGCATCAGGCCGGGGAGATTTCGCCGGAATTGGCAGACAAACTCAAGAAGATGACCGGCTTCAGGAACATCGCAGTGCATGATTATCGTGCGCTGGACTGGCGCATCGTGCGCAGCCTGATCGAGAAAGGCGTGCAGGACCTCAAGGCATTTGCTGAAACCATGGTCAAGCAACATGGCTAGCACAAAACCACCCGGACTCAAGAGAGGCTGCAATTGAACCATCAAAACCGCAATCAAGGCATGGAGCTCAGGCAGGAATACGCGGAAGACGAAATCGACCTGCTCGAACTATGGCGCACCCTGCTCAAGCACAAGCGTCTGATCCTGCGCGCGTCATTCGGCGCGGCCGTGCTGGCGGCGGCCATCTCACTGCTGATGCCGAACATCTATCGCGCGGAAGTGCTGCTGGCACCGGCGCAGAGCGAAGATGTCAAGGCAGGCGGGCTGGCTTCCGCGCTCGGTGGCCTCGGCGGGCTGGCTTCGATGGCGGGCATCTCGCTCGGCGGTGGCGGCAGCACGGAAGAGAGTCTCGCCGTATTGCAGTCGCGCGAATTTCTGTGGAAATTCGTGCAGGATGAAAAACTGGCGCCGGTCTTGTTTGAGCCGGGCATGCTGGCGAACCTGCTGGGCGCGGAGCCGCCGGGACAATGGGATGTGTACCGCCTGTTCATCGACGACAAAACGCTCGACGTGCAGACGGATAAAGACACGGGCCTGATCAGGGTGGCGATCCTGTGGACCGACGCCGCCCTTGCCGCGAACTGGGCGAATACACTGGTGGCGAAGTTGAACCGTTATCTGGCGCAGCAGGCCATCAGCCGCAGCGAGGAAAATCTTAAATTCCTCAATGAAGAACTGATGCGCACGCAGGTCGAAGAGATGCGCAAGATCCTGTTCGATCTGATTGCCAATGAACAGAAGTCCGCCATGCTGGCCAACACGCAGCGTGATTTTGCGTTCAAGGTTCTCGACCCTGCCGTGGAACCTGACAAGAAAGCCAAACCCAAACGCTCGCTCATCGTCATCCTGGCCGCCTTCGTCGCCGGGTTCATGGCGACTCTGTATGTCTTCATCAAGGAGGGCATTGCCAAACGGCGCGAGCAGGAAAGCGGAGAACACTCAGCGTGACACACCCCATTGAACAAGCAACGCTAACCGCGCTGCTGCCCGAACTGTTGCTTTTGGCCCGGCAGGCGGGCGCGGCGATCATGGACATTTACCGCAGCGACGACTTTGGCGCGACTGCCAAGGCCGACGCCTCACCGCTCACCCTGGCCGACTTGGCCGCGCACCGCACCATCGTCGCCGGACTGCACAAACTCACGCCGGACATCCCCGTTCTGTCCGAGGAAGATTCCAACATCCCCTACAGCGTACGCAGCCAGTGGACACGTTTCTGGTTGGTTGATCCACTCGACGGCACCAAGGAATTCATCAAACGCAACGGCGAATTCACCGTCAACATCGCCCTTGTCGAAAATGGCGTGCCGGTGCTGGGCGTGGTGTATGCGCCGGTGCTCGACACCTGCTATTACGGCGCAATGGGGCATGGCGCCTTCAAGGCGGATCAGCTCAGCAAACGGCTCCCTCTCCCGCCGGGAGAGGGCTGGGGTGAGGGTAAGGCCGGGGAAGACATCACGCCTATTCACGCGCAACGACATCAACACGGCCCCATCAAAGTCGTCGCCAGCCGCTCCCATAGCGATGCACGCACCCAGGCGCTGCTCGACAAATTGGAAAAACACGAATGCATCAGCATGGGCAGCTCCCTCAAGCTGTGTCTGGTGGCGGAAGGCGCGGCGCATTTCTATCCGCGCCTCGGCCCCACTATGGAATGGGACACCGCCGCCGCGCATGCCGTGGTGAACGCGGCGGGCGGCGTGGTGCAAGACAGCCAGGGCGAACCGCTGACTTACAACAAACCCGACCTGCACAACCCGGAATTCTTCGTCCACGCCGCAACTACCTCATTCCCCCGCCCCTGAAAAGGGGCATTATTCCAGCCAGCCCTGTCATGGCGAGCCCCATGCGGGGGCGGCAAGCCAGACAAACTTGAACAAGCCGCATCACTTTACGCGAAGCGGCATGCCTTTTTGCAGTTGCTCCGGATGGCCTATCTTCAGCTTGGGAAGCGCTGATCGAACATCCCGGCGGGGAGAGAAGGCACCACCCGCATC
>CAZSIO010000081.1:0-5645 GCA_964606865.1 uncultured Sideroxydans sp. | reverse complement strand
CCGCGATCGAACCGGTGCATGTGCGGGTGCACGAAACCGGCGCGGAGATCATCCGGCTGCGCGACGCCGGTGAGATCGAACGCGCGCGCGAACTGTGCAGCACGCTGCTGGGCTTGAAGGACCAGATCCTGGTGCTGACCCATGCCTTGCAGGTGGCGGTGTTGTCCGGCACCACGCGCGATTGAACCGTTGACATCCGCTATTGCCTGGAACGTGGGCGCGCGCCTGTATCGGTTCCGGATTGTTCAATAGAGGGAACCTCTATAAATTCATTTTGCGGGCGAATCGCGGCGTCGCGTGTTGGTTCCGGCCACTGCTCCGCAGTTTCACATCGGCTACGCCGATATGAGCCTTCACCGCAACTTCGTTGTCGCTCATTCCTCGCCTATCCATCTGATATGTCTCGTCATTCGCTGCGCGGCTCCTTGCGCTTCATCCCGCAAAAGTGAATTTCTAGAGGCCCCCTTAGAACCAAGAATCCCCGTGGGCGCACAGTTGATTGCGCGCCAGGGGGTAGGGAATCGGGCTCCCACAAAATGGATCATCCGGGAAAAAGCATTCTCACGCGGAGACGCGGAGAACGCGGAGAAATTCAAAAAGATTGTGCCTGTTCCCTCACTCATTGGCTTCGCCGCACCGTGTCGAGGCCGCAGTTTGGTTTTACTCCGCGTTCTCCGCGTCTCCGCGTGATCAACTGCTGTTTCTGGGATTATTCGGATTGACAACAGAACAAGCGTTCTCTATGCTGCGCAGCACGTTCGTTCTGTTTGGGTGTCGCCATGACCGATTTCACGCCTGCCAATGCCAGAGACGTCGAGTACCTTGCCAAGCTGCGAGACTATTACGCCGATTGGAAGAGCATTCCCTCCTACGCTGCGCTGTGCGAAGTATTTGGCATTGCCTCCAAGTCCTGGGTCAAGGCGATTCTTGATCGGCTGGGTGAAGCCGGTTTCATCGAGCGCACGCCGGACGGGATATGGATCCCGACCAGTCAATTCTTTGCGCGTCCGCTGGCGGATGCTTCGGTTCCGGCCGGCATGCCGGTCATGGTGAGCGCGACCCAGGGCGAATACCACGTCATCGACGAGATGCTGGTCGATACGCCTTCAAAAACCACGCTGGTCAAGGTGAAGGGCGATTCGATGAGCGGCGCCGGCATTCACGACGGCGATGTGGCGGTGGTGGAGAAACGCGATCTGGCCAATGTCGGCGATATCGTGGTTGCCATCGTGGACGGCGAATTCACCTTGAAGACGCTGGAAAAAGAACGCGGCAAATTCATCCTGCGCCCGGAAAATCCGGCCTACCCCATCATTCGTCCGCACGGGACACTGGAGATTTTCGGCGTGCTGGTGGGTTTGGTGCGCAAATACCGCCAATGAGGGTCTTGTCCGTGTTTCTCACCTATTCCTGATCAAGGTCGGCCTCGACCGGGATCACCAGTTTCACTTCATCGCCGATCATCGGCACATATTTCGCCATGCCAAACTGGGTGCGCTGGATGCTGGCCGTGACGTCGGCACCGCAGTGTCGCCTTCTGTTCAGCGGATGGGGTGCGCAGCGGAAATTGGCGATGGTCAGTTGCAGTGGGCGGCGGGTGCCCAGCAGGGTCAAATATCCTTTTGCGCCAACCAGCCGTTCTCCTTCAAACTGAAGCTCGTCCGCGGTGAAACGGATGGTCGGGTGCAGTTGGACATTGAAGAAATCCGGTGACTTCATGTGCTCATCCCATTTCTGGAATCCCATATCGATCGAATCGGCATCGAGGGTGATATCGATGGCGCCGGCCTGTGCGCCGACATCGAGCGTGATCTTGCCGCGGGTCTGGTTGAAGCGACCGCGCTGGGTGGAATAACCCAGATGATTGATCTCGAACGACGGCCAGGTGTGGGTGGCATCGATCGTGTAGTGTTCGGCGGCAAAGGACTGGGCGGCGAACAGGGTCAGTAGCCAGACCAGCACGTTGCGGAGGGCGATTTGGGTAGGGCGATTCGACATGGCTTTGACCCCGGATAGATCGTCCGCCGATGCTATCGCCGGACACGAGAGGTGGCAAGCGAACTTATTGCGGCGGCAGGTATCATAGCGGGCGCTTGAAAAAATGAAACGCTGCCCCATTTGCGGTGGGCAGCAAATTTCACCTGGGGCCGGGATGGCCCCGATCAATGGAGAGACTGTCTATGAAACGTATTTTCCTGTTCGTTCTGACCAATGTGGCCGTGCTGGCGGTCATCAGCATCACCCTGCGCCTGCTCGGTGTGGATCGCGTGCTGGACGAGAGCGGCGCGATCAACTTCAATGCCTTGCTGACGCTGTCTGCGGTGATCGGTTTTTCCGGTTCCATCGTTTCGCTGTTTCTGTCGAAATGGATGGCAAAGCGGTCGGTGGATGCCCATGTGATCGAGAACCCGCAGGATCCGACCGAACGCTGGCTGGTGGATACCGTGCGGCGCCAGGCCGATGCGGCGGGGATCGGCATGCCGGAAGTGGCGGTTTATGACGCGCCGGATGTGAATGCCTTTGCCACCGGCTGGAACCGCAACAATTCGCTGGTGGCGGTGAGCACCGGTCTGTTGCATGCGATGAGCCGCGAGGAAGCGGAAGCGGTGCTGGCGCACGAGATCAGCCACGTCGCCAACGGCGATATGGTCACGCTGGCGCTGATCCAGGGCGTGGTGAATACCTTCGTGGTGTTCTTCGCCAAGCTGTTCGGCATCCTGGTCGATCGCGTGTTGCTGAAGAACGATGGCCGCAACGGCCCCGGCATCGGCGCGTTCGTGGCCGAGATCGCCGCCCAGATCGTGCTGGGCATCCTCGCCAGCACCATCGTCATGTGGTTCTCGCGCCAGCGCGAATTCCGCGCCGACGCGGGCGGCGCGAACCTGGCCGGGCGGCAGAAGATGATCGCCGCGCTGGAGCGCCTGAAGCTGAACCATGAGCAGGCGGCCGCGTTGCCGAAGAACATGTCGGCGATGGCGATCTCCAGCGGCGGCGGATTCTCTCGCTTGTTCATGAGCCACCCGCCGCTCGAGGAGCGCATCGAGGCGCTGCGCAACGCGCGCTAAACTGGTTACAAATCAAAAAACGGCGGGATAACCCCGCCGTTTTTTATTCTTCCTCGTCGAACTCGTCGTAGTTGGGGCGCGGCGGATTGCCGTCATAGGTCTGGCTGACGCGGCGCATCAGGTAGGCATCGCGCAGGAAGCTGTAGCGGTCGAGGGCATTATCCAGCACTTTTTCACCATCCAGCAGGCGCGCACGGGTGTTGATACCTTTGGCGAGATAGAGGGTGTTGCGCGTGGGGACGTGCTCGAGATCCCCGATGCCGAGTGACAGGCTGTCCCCGTACAGGCCGGCGCTGTCCGCTACCGTGCTCGGCCCGAGCAAGGGCAACATCAGGTATGGCCCGCTGGGTACGCCCCAATAACGCAGGGTCTGGCCAAAATCTTCGTCATGTTTGGGCAGGCGTGTGGTGACTTCCAGCAGCCCGAACAAACCGAACGTGGTGTTGAACAACACCCGGCTGCCATCGCTCGCCGCCTGGCGGAATTTGAGTTGCAGCAGGTCGTTGCAGGTGACTTTAATATCATCCAGATTGGAGAAGAAGTTGTTCACCAGGATCTGGCCTGCACCCGGTATGATCTTTTTGTACCCTTGCGCGATCGGTTTCAGCGCGGCGCGATCGACGGTGTCGTTGAAGACATAGACTTTGCGGTTGAACGATTCGAACGGATCGACCTGATGCATGGCGGTGCTGCACGCGCCCAGCGCCAGGCAGAGCATCAGTATCGGCAAACGAGTCGTGCCAAAGCGGGAGTGGTCAGAGTTCATCATGCGTTAGATTATAACGGGGGTCGTTCAGGGTCAGTATCGAAGCGCGTGTGTCAGGGGTTTCAAGGCTGATGCGCCCAAGCGTGCCGGTGCGGTAGTCCTGCAGCAGGGTGATCGCCGCTTTTTCCAGGTCGGCTTCGCCGCCCTTGCTGCGAAAACCGCGCTGTTGGGCGATGGCTGCGATGAGCCCGACGCCGTCCAGACCGGCAAGCGGAAATTTGTAACGCTGGGCGAGCAGCGCCGGGTAGTGTGCCAGCAGCAGATCACCGAGGAATGCCGCGACTTCGCTTTCGTCGTAGGCGTTGCGTCCGATCAGGTTGCTGGCCGCCAGCAGGTAACCGTCACGCTCATGCTCGATCTTTGGCCACATCATGCCCGGCGTGTCGATCAGTTGCATGGAGTCGTTGAGGTCGAAATGTTGCAGGTTCTTGGTGATGGCCGGCTCATCGCCCACGGCGGCGGTGCGGCGTTTCAGCAGCGCGTTGATGAAGGTGGATTTGCCGACGTTGGGTATACCCATCACCATCATGCGCAAAGGCTTGAGCGAGGTGCCGCGATGCGGCGCCAGCGCCAGGCACAGCTTGGGGATCTTCGCGGCCTCGCCCGGCTTCTTGCACGAGAGGGCGACCGCCTTCACGTTCTTTTGGCGGTTGAAATGGTCGAGCCAGGCTTTGGTGGCAGCGGGATCGGCGAGGTCGGCCTTGTTCAGCACCTTGAGGCAGGGACGTTGGCGGAATTCGCGCAGTTCGCGGATCATCGGGTTGCTGCCCGCTTCCGGCACGCGCGCATCCAGCACCTCGATCACCACATCGATGCGTTCCATGGCCTCGGCAGCTTTCTTTTTTGCCGCAGTCATGTGACCGGGAAACCACTGGATGGCCATGCTGGGGGAGGCGGGTGATTAAAGAGACGCGCATTCTAACCGTTTGACGCCCATTACTCACGCTCCCATAATCGGCGCACCACACTCCGAGAGATCGCCATGACCGCCATCCGCCAGCAGGATCTGATCGACAGCGTCGCCGACGCCTTGCAGTTCATCTCCTATTACCACCCGCAGGATTATTTGCAAGCATTGGCCGCCGCCTATCGCATGGAGGAGTCGCCTGCCGCGAAGGACGCGATGGCGCAGATCCTCACCAACTCGCGCCTATGCGCGCTGGGCAAGCGGCCAATCTGCCAAGACACCGGCATCGTGGTGGCCTTTGTGCGGGTGGGCATGGCGGTGCGCTGGGCGGATGCCACCCTGAGCGTCGCCGAGATGGTGAATGCGGGGGTGCGCAAGGCCTATCTGCTGCCCGACAATGTGTTGCGCGCGTCCATCGTCGCCGACCCGGCGGGCAGGCGCAAGAACACCGGCGACAACACGCCGGCGGTGGTGCATTTCGAGCTGGTGCCGGGCGGCAAGGTCGAGATCGACATCGCGGCCAAAGGCGGCGGCTCGGAGAACAAGTCGCACTTCGCCATGCTCAATCCGAGCGATGACATCGTGGAATGGGTGCTGCACGAACTGCCTGGAATGGGGGCGGGCTGGTGTCCGCCCGGCATGCTCGGTATCGGCATCGGCGGCACGGCGGAGAAAGCGATGCTGCTGGCCAAACAAGCACTGATGCAGCCCATCGACATGACCGCGCTGAAGGCGCGCGGACCGCAGAACCGCATCGAGGAGCTGCGCATCGAGCTGTGCGACAAGGTGAATGCGCTGGGCATCGGTGCGCAGGGTCTGGGCGGACTGACCACGGTGCTGGACGTGAAGATCCTCGACTATCCGACCCATGCCGCGTCCAAACCGATCGCGCTGATCCCCAACTGCG
>CAZSIO010000080.1:0-5652 GCA_964606865.1 uncultured Sideroxydans sp. | reverse complement strand
CGCAACATCTGACCGAGCACATCGGCGTGTTCACGCCGAAGTCGCAGGATCGCGAATCGCTCTCTGCCGGGCAAGTGGGCTTCATTATCGCTGGCATCAAGGAGCTGAAAGATGCCAAGGTCGGCGATACCGTCACCCATCAACTCAGACCTGCCGCCAGCCCGCTGCCGGGCTTCAAGGAAATCCAGCCGCAGGTGTTTGCCGGGCTGTTTCCGGTGGAATCCAACCAGTACGAGGCGCTGCGCGACTCGCTGGAAAAGCTGAAACTGAACGATGCGGCGCTGATGTACGAGCCGGAAGTCTCGCAGGCGCTGGGCTTCGGTTTTCGCTGCGGCTTCCTCGGTCTGCTGCACATGGAGATCGTGCAAGAGCGTCTGGAGCGCGAGTTCGACATGGACCTCATCACCACCGCGCCCACGGTGATTTACGAGGTGCTGCTGCGCGACGGCACAGTGATCATGGTGGACAATCCGTCCAAGTTGCCCGATCTGTCCAAGGTGGAAGATATCCGCGAACCCATCGTCAACGTCAATTTGTACATGCCGCAGGAATATGTGGGCGCGGTCATCACCCTGTGCACACAGAAACGCGGCGTGCAGATCGACATGACTTACCACGGCAAGCAGGTGCTGCTGAAATACGAGATGCCGATGGGCGAGATCGTGCTGGATTTCTTCGACAAGCTGAAGTCGGTGTCGCGCGGCTATGCCTCGATGGACTACGAGTTCAAGGAGTATCGTCCGGCGGACGTGGTGAAGGTGGACATGCTGATCAACGGCGAAAAGGTGGATGCACTCTCCATCATCGTGCACCGCAGCAACAGCCAGTACCGCGGGCGCGAAGTGGCGGCCAAAATGCGCGAGCTGATCCCGCGCCAGATGTACGATGTGGCGATCCAGGCGGCCATCGGCGCCAACATCATCTCGCGCGAGAACGTCAAGGCCCTGCGCAAGAACGTGCTGGCCAAATGCTATGGCGGCGACATCTCGCGCAAGAAGAAGCTGCTGGAAAAACAGAAGGCGGGCAAGAAACGCATGAAGCAGGTGGGCAACGTGGAGATTCCGCAGGAAGCTTTCCTTGCTATCCTGCGGGTGGACGATAAATAAATAACAGGAATTCGCATGACTTTTGCTCTGATTCTGTTTGTATTGCTCCTGCTGACCGGCGCCGTCTGGCTGCTGGATCGTTTTTTGTTGCGCCAGCAACGCGCGCAAGCTGCCAAGCAGCCGTGGTGGGTCGAATACTCGATCAGCTTCTTTCCGGTTATCCTGGCCGTGTTCGTGCTGCGCTCGTTCGTGATCGAGCCGTTCAAGATTCCGTCCGGCTCGATGATCCCGACCCTGCATGTGGGCGACTTCATTCTGGTCAACCGCTATACCTACGGTCTGCGCCTGCCCATCATCAACAAGAAGATCGTGGAGATCAACCAGCCACGGCGCGGCGACGTGATGGTGTTCCATTATCCGAACGATCCTGCGGTGGACTACATCAAACGCGTGATCGGACTGCCGGGCGACGAGATCATCTACCGCGACAAGCAGTTATGGGTGAATGGCACGGTGCAACCCGCAGCCCGCGACGGGGATTACAACTACGTCGAGAGCGGTCTCAATTTTGTGCATACCGAACGTTACCGGGAAAATCTGGACGGCCGCGAGCATGCCATCCTGCTCAATCCGGAGCGGGCGCAGATTTACCTGAACGGTGTCGAACGCTTTCCGCAATCCGAACAATGCCGTTATAGTGAGCGTGAAATGCGTTGTACCGTGCCCGCCGGAAATTATTTCATGATGGGCGACAATCGCGACAACAGCCGCGACAGCCGCTATTGGGGATTCGTCCCGGATGAGCTGATCGTGGGCAAGGCGTTCCTGATCTGGATGAATTTTGATGAATTGAAGCGTGTGGGTTTATCTGTCGAGTGAAGGCATTTTTTGGGAAAGGAAGAGTCATGCGGGGATGGAAGAATCGACAAGGCGGTGTGGGTTTGTCTAATTTGTTTGTGGGCGCATTTTTACTGATCATCGTCGCGTTGCTGGGCATGAAAATGGTGCCGGCCTATATCCACAGCGGACAGATCAGCCAGATATTCCGCGAGATTGTGGCCGATCCTGCCATGCAAAACGCGCCGGTCAGTGCAGTGGAAATGTCCTACCGAAAACGCGCCAACATCAACTACATCGAAGACCTGAAGGTTGAGGATATCGAGATCGTGCGCGAGAACGGCGTGCTCAGTTTGAGCGCCAGTTACGAGATCAGGATTCCGCTGGTCGGCAACGTCAGCCTGGTATTGGCGTTCAATCCGTCCAGTTCCTGATCCACCGATGAAGCACGCCGCCCTGTGCCAGCGCATCGGTTACCGCTTTGCGCAACCGCAACTATTGCAGCGCGCGCTGACCCATCGCAGTCACAGCGCCGCGCACAACGAGCGGCTGGAGTTTCTTGGCGACAGCCTGCTCAACTGCGTGATCGCGCGATATCTCTACGACACGTATCCGGATATCGCGGAAGGCGACTTGTCGCGTTTGCGCTCCAATCTGGTCAATCAGCAGACGCTGGCAACGCTGGCACAGCAACTACAACTGGGCGAGCAGTTGCTGATGGGTGAGGGTGAAGTCAAGGGCGGGGGCAGCCGGCGCCCCTCCATCCTGGCCGATGCGCTCGAAGCACTGTTTGGCGCGGTCTGGCTGGATGCGGATTTCCCCGCCGCCCAAAAGATTATTCTCGGATTGTATGTCCCCTACCTTGGCGGTCTCGATCTGCGCACCCTCGGTAAAGACCCCAAGACATTGTTGCAGGAACACCTGCAGGGGAAAAAACTGGCGCTGCCGAAATATGAAGTCATCGCGATCAAGGGTGAGGCGCATGCGCAGACCTTTGTGGTGTCCTGCACTATTCCCAAGCTGAAAATCAGCACGCAAGGCGAGGGCAGCAGCCGCCGTATCGCCGAACAGATCGCCGCCGCCGCGGCCTACCAACACATCACCTTATGACTGAAAACACCTCGCGCACCGGTTTTATCGCCATCGTCGGTCGCCCCAACGTGGGCAAATCGACTTTACTCAACCACCTCATCGGGCAAAAAGTCAGCATCACCTCGCGCAAGGCACAGACCACGCGCCATCGCATCACCGGCATCCTGACTGTGGGTGCGGAACAATTCGTCTTTGTCGATACGCCCGGCTTTCAGACCTTGCACACCAATGCGTTAAACCGCAGCATGAACCGCGTCGTCACCGGCAGTCTGCGCGATGTGCATGCGGTGTTGTTCGTGATCGAAGCGCGTCACTTCGATGAGCGCGACCAACAGGTGCTGGCGCTGCTGCCGCAGGACCGCCCGGTCATCCTGGTGATCAACAAGGCCGACCTGATGAAAGATAAATCCGAACTGTTGCCTTTCATCGAAAAGATCGCCGCGCTGCACCCGTTCGCCGCCATCGTGCCGGTCAGCGCGCGCCAGGACAAACAGCTCGATACCCTGCTCGATGCCATCCGCCCGCATCTGGCAGAGGGCGAACATCTTTACGCCGAAGACGACATCACCGACCGCAACGAGCGATTTCTCGCCGCAGAGCTGCTGCGGGAAAAGATATTCCGTTTCACCGGCGAAGAGTTGCCCTACTCGGTCAGTGTCGTGATCGAGCAGTTTCAGCAGGATGGAAAATTGCGCCGCATCCACGCCGCGATCCTGGTGGACAAGGAAGCGCACAAGATCATGCTCATCGGTCGCAAGGGAGAGAAGCTGAAAGAGATCGCCACCCAGGCCCGCCTCGATATGGAGAAACTGTTCGATGGCAAGGTGTTTCTCGAAGTATTCGTCAAAGTGCGCAGCGGCTGGGCAGACAGCGCACAGATGCTGAAGACGCTGGGGTATGAGTAACGCCGCCTCCAGACAGCGCATCCAGGACGAGCTCGCCTTCGTACTGCACAGTTACCCGTTCCGCGAGACCAGCCTGATCCTCGAAGTATTCAGCCGGCAGCACGGGCGTGTGCCGCTGGTGGCGCGCGGGGCGCGGCGGCCGCGCTCGGTGTTGCGCGGACTGTTGATGAGTTTTCAGCCGCTGGCCCTGAGCTGGTTCGGCAAACACGAGTTGCGTACTCTGCACAGCGCCGAGTGGCAGGGCGGCCAGCCGCAGTTGCAGGGTACGGCGCTGCTGTGCGGTTTCTATCTGAACGAACTGTTGCTCAACCTGATGGCGCGCGACGATCCGCACGAGCGTCTGTTCGACTACTACCAGCAGACTTTGCAGCGCCTGGCGCAGGAAGATGACCATGCGTTCACTCTGCGCTGTTTCGAAAAGCACATGCTGCAGGAACTCGGCTACGCGCTGACGCTGACGACTGAGGCGAAGAATGGTGCGCCGATCGCGCCGGAAAAGAGCTATCGCTATATACTGGAACTCGGCGCGGTGGTGGAGACGGCGGACACATCACAAGGCATGGCGGTGGCGGGCAAGACCTTGCTGGATATGGCAGCGGATGATTATCGTGATGCTGCCAGCGCGCGCCAGAGCAAACAATTGATGCGCATGGTGCTCGATCATCACCTGGCCGGAAAGACTTTGCACACACGCGAACTGATGAGGGATTTACAGAAGCTATGAAACTTGGATTGAATATCGACCATGTCGCCACTCTGCGTCAGGTGCGCGGGGCGCGCTATCCCAACGTCGTCCGCGCCGCGCTGATCTGCGAGGAGGCGGGCGCGGATGCCATCACCATCCATCTGCGCGAAGACCGCCGCCACATCCAGGATGCCGACGTGGACGTTCTGCGCGGCATGTTGCAGACGCGCATGAACCTGGAATGCGCGGTGACCGACGAAATGATCGCCAATGCCTTGCGCGTCAAACCGCACGACATCTGTCTGGTGCCGGAAAAACGCGAAGAGCTGACCACCGAGGGCGGACTGGACGTGGTGAAATATTTCGACGCGGTGAAACACGCCACACAACGTTGCAAGGAGGCGGGGATTCGCGTGTCACTGTTCGTGGACGCCGATGAACGCCAACTGGACGCGGCCTGGAAAACCGGTGCGCCGGTGGTGGAGATACACACCGGCAAGTACGGCGATGCAGACAGCGTGCCGGCGCGCGAACAGGAACTGGCACGCATTCTGCACGCATCGTTACATGCCCATGCGCTTGGGTTGCAGGTCAACGCCGGACACGGCCTGAACTATCACAACGTGCGTCCCATCGTGGCGATCCCACACATCGCCGAACTCAACATCGGCCATGCCATCATCTCCGAAGCCGTGTTCATCGGACTGGAGCAGGCGGTGAAAAAAATGAAGGCGTTGCTCGTACCGTGATCTTCGGCATCGGCACCGATATCGTCAGCGTCGTGCGCATCGCTGAAGCCAGCGAACGCCACGGCCCCGCCTTCGCGCGGCGCCTGCTGACCCCGAACGAACTCGCCGAATACACGCAACAACCGCACCCCGCGCGTTTCCTCGCCAAACGCTTCGCCGCCAAGGAAGCCTTCGCCAAAGCCACCGGGCAGGGCCTGCGCCATCCGGTGAGCCTGCACAACATTGAAGTCGGGCACGATGAACTCGGCAAACCCGTTCTCACTTTTGCGCCCGAACTAGAACAACACCTGCGCGCGCAGGGCATCACCCGCCATCACCTCTCCATCAGCGACGAGCAC
>CAZSIO010000079.1:2882-5715 GCA_964606865.1 uncultured Sideroxydans sp. | reverse complement strand
CGTGACGCGGACGATGTCGCCGATCTCGATGCCGTGATATTTGGGCATCATCGTCAGTTCGATCTGCATCGGCGGGCGGCTGTAGCGCGCGCCGATGCGCTGGAATCGCTGATAGAGCTGCGACGCGAACGCCGAGGTCGGGATAATGCCCGGCGCGGCATATTTGAGCTGGCGGGCCTCGCCCCATTTCTTGATCGAGACCGAGTCGATGAAGATCGCGTTGCGGATGTACTTGCCGGAGAGCTTCACCGCCTCGTCGTATTCGATCCATACCTGGTTCGCCAGGTCGTTGTAGTTATAGGTGAGATCGCCCCATTTGATGACGCTGTTCTGGTCGGCGACGAACGATGCGTTTTCCTTGGCGGCATTAGACAGGTCAGAGTAGGCGCGGATACCATAGCGTCCGTCGCCATGCACGAAGCCGAACGCACCGAGAATTTTGAGCAACATGTCCTCGACGAACTTCTTCGCCTCGATGCCCTGGTCGAAAACAAACTCGAACTGCACGCCGTCGCCGGCGGCGGGCGTGGCAGACAAACCAACCAATAGCTTGCCCACTTCAAGCCATTCGGCCACGTTGACATCGTTGTCGCTGTCCATGCCGCAACCCCAGCGCGCCGGGTACACATCCCAGGCGCCGTTGCTGCCTTCGCCTGTGGATTGCATCACTTTGAGCGCCATCGTGACCGGGTTCTCCTGCAGGACGATAATTTCGCTGACTTTAGCGCCGTTGCTATGCGTCGCGGCCACCGAGCCGAACAGCCCGCGATCCGCTGCGGCGATCGTTAAAACGGTGCCGCTGTTAACGGTCCAGCGCATGATTTCATCGTCGATCTTGACGAAGCCGCACAACCCGTAAACTTGCTGTGTGGTCGCGAGAAAGTTGCGCGAATCAACCACCGCCGGAGTGATCGCGCCGGTGCCTATAATCGCGCCGGTGAGCACGGTGGCATAGGGATTGAACACGGTCTTCTGCATCTGTCGCTGCACATCGGCGGCGGTGAGCTTGTATTCGTTGAGAGCGCTCAGGCGCAGGTCGTTAACCTGCATGGTGCGCACAACCACCTTGTCAGCCCAGTCCATGCCCTTGTACAACATGTAAATCGACAGTCGCTGGCGGCGCAATCCATGCCCGGCGGCATCGGCGGCCTTGATGATGTCCGACATCAAATTATTGTGGTCGGTGATCGTGATATCCAGCGAGCCGATCGAAGATACGCCGTTGATCGGATCAACCGTCTGCGACATCGAGCCGATCGAGCTGGCCTTCAGAAAAGGGAACCAACGCTCCGGATGCGAAAACCCCACGATCTCAGTCACGTCGCAGGTGGCGAAATAAATATCGTTAATACCGTCCACGCCGCTGTTGCCGCTGTTGAAAAATATTTCCGCGACATACACCGGCTTCTTGGCCAGCGCGTCGTTTTTGATTCTGAAATTTGAATTGAGCGCCAACATGATCAGGCCATCACAAAATCGGGCACGGTGGAGGGCACCTGCACCGCTGCCAGCACCATCAAGTCAAAGTTAAAATCATATTTGTGACTATTGTTGATGCGCTTCTGGTCTAGTCGTTTTTCCGCGATGCAGGAAAAATATTCGGCAGGGTAATTATCGAAATCCGGGTACCAGGTCACCACCACGCCGTTCATCAGCTCCTCGTTGAGCGCCTCCATAACCGCATACTCGTTAACCAGCGCGGCACGATCCTGCACAACCTCGCTGACGGCAAACTTAAATCCTTTGGTGCTCAAAAAGTTAGAGACCTCGACCACGCCCGCCGCCGATTTAGATACGTTGCGCTGGTCGGTATGATACGGATCGAGCTTCGAGTACCCCCAGTAAAGATAAATATCCTGCAATCCACCCAGCGCCAGCGTTTCGGCAAACACGTCGGCCAGCGCGAAAACATCGGCTGCCGCCAGCGGCGACATCAGCGGCGTGCTGGTCAGGGTAGTGGTGTAGGTAATGCGTCCGAGACCGATCATTTAAGCCCCCAGCAGCTGCGCCTGACGGCTGCGCGGATCGATAATCAGCACGTCGGCGTTGGCGATCTGATCCCGTATCTGCGGAATGATTGTGCCATCCACAAACGCCTGCGCGTCGACAAATGTGCCGGTGTTGTAAATATGTATGGTGACCGGCTCCTGCTGAGCGGGCTGGCTCTGGAATGACGGCGTCGATGTTGCAGGCAGACTGTTCGCCAGGCTTGGAATGCCGCTGCCCGCACCGCCGCCGGACGGCATACCTCCGCCGAATTGGGTAGCGTTGATCGCCGCCACATTGGCGAGGCCGGCCGCAGTGATCACAGCCGCCAGCGGAATGCCCCACGGCCCCAGCGACAGCGCGCGGGTGGCGCCTTCGTAAGTGCTGACGATCGCATTGGCAACGCCCGCCACTTTGTTAATCTCGAACATCGTGCGATTGCGCGCCGCCCCTGCCGCCGTAGCCTGCGCCAGGATGCCGCCGATGGCGCCGATCTGCTGGATTGTCGACTTTTTTTCGAACTGCTGCTGTGCGGTCAGGTATTTTTTCTGGATCCCGGCCATGCGCGCCTGGTGCGTCTCCTCCATCACCTCCCGGCGCTGCGCCTGGGTGGCCGCGATCGCCTCGGTCAATTCGCCGCGCGACGCCATCAGTTCTGTGTCGCGGATCAACGCATCAACTTGCACCTTATAGCGCGCGTCTTCCGACGCTTGAGCGACCGCCCGTTCGGCCATAATGCGCGCATCATCCCGCAGGTTGGGATCGGCCAGTTTGTTTTGGCCGACAACGGCATCCAGTCCGGCGCGCTCGCTGCCCAGGGATTGGGCGGAGCGGTATTCGGCAGCGT
>CAZSIO010000079.1:0-2782 GCA_964606865.1 uncultured Sideroxydans sp. | reverse complement strand
TTGGGCGGAGCGGTATTCGGCAGCGTCCTGCTTTTCCTTTAACTGGTCGCGCTCTGCCTGAGCCTTGCGGTCGATGCCAGTCAAATTTTCCTGGTGTGTTTGTTCGAGCACTTGCATGCGCTGCGCCTGCAGCATCGCCGTCTCGCCGGTCAATTGGCCGTGCGCTTGCAGTTGCTCATATTCGCGCGCCAATGCCTCTGCCTTGGCCTGATACCTGGCGTCTTCCTGCGCCTTACCGATGGTGCGTTCAGCTTCAATTCGCGCCGCACCGTGCAGCGACAGCGCATCCATTTCGTTGCGCGCCTGCGCCGACTCCAGACCGGCGCGCTCGCCCCCCAGCGAGTTGGCCAGGCTGGCCGATCTGTCGTCGATCTTAGTGGATGGAGATTTATCCTTGTACTTTTCAAGAATGACAGCTCTTTTGACCTGATATTCCTCAGCCAGCCTGAGCATTTGTTCCTGGCTGCCGCGTTGTGACTCGACCTGCTTGAGATAGATCGCGTTCAGCTCTTCAGTTTCCTTGGATTGCTTCTGCTGTTTTGTCTGCGCCAACTTATCCCAGGCGGTGCTATCCGTCTGTGCGTCAGCGAGGTTCTTTTCGCGGATAGCTGACGCTTCCAGTGCCTCCCGCAGCGCCCACGCCTTATCGTCGGCAGCCTTGATTTCCTTCCCGCTCGCGCCGGTATTCTTCAAGCGCTCGCGCTCGGCGTGCGCTTTTGCCAAATCTTCCTCCAGCGCCTGCTTTTCGCTGACGCCCATCTCCAGGGCACGACTCTTGGCTTTTGCTACCGCCTCGCCCGCCTCTTTGGCCGCATCCTTGGCCGAATTACCCCACATCTGCCAGGCGGCAACCCCCACGCCGAGCGCCAGAGTGATCGCGCCGATAGGGCCACCCAGCAGCATCAGCGCGCCGCGCGCAATGCCAACGCTTGCGGTCGTGGCAGCCTGCGCCGCCGTCTGCGCGGCAAGAGCTGCCGTGTGAGCATTGGTGGCTGCGGTGAGCGCCGTCGTGCTGCCCATCGCCAACCCATTGCTGCGCGCCGACGCCATCATGATCGCCGTGCGTTCAACCTCGGCATTCGCCGCGGCCAGCGTAGCGGCACGCTCGACCGCCAGCGCCGCCGACTTGGCCTGCAATCCGGCAACAGCTTCCATCGCCATACCGCCGATCCTGATCGCGCCGTAAGCCACTGCGGCGGCGGTGGCACCGGTGATCGCGGCAACGACCGCACGGGTGTTCGAGATCATCGCGTCCGCGCCGTCCACCACAAACCTGATCGGCACTTCCTGGCCCAACTCCTGACGCACGGCAGTGAACGAATTTGAAAGCCGGTTAAGCGATGCCTGCATGCTGCTGACCGGGCCGCTGCCGCCGCTGAGGTCGTTGAGCGCAACGGCGAACTTCGGCAGAAAATCTTCAGAGAGCAGCTGGCCGGAGTTGAGCAGATTGACGAATTCAGCCGTGGTCACGCCCAGCGCTTTGGCTCCGGCAGTAGTTGCGATCGGCAGCCGCTCGCCGAGCTGCTGGCGGAACTCTTCAGCGGACACCACACCCTTGCTCATCATCTGCGAGAGCGCCAGGAACACGCCATTATTCTGCTCGACGGTGAGGCTCATGCGCGCCGAGATGTTACTGACCGACTCGAACACCGCGCGGGCTTTTTCTCCCTCCATCGATGTGCCGCGCGAGGCGGCCTGAAAGCTGGCATAGGCATCGGCGGTTGATTTTATTTCGAGACCGAGTTTGCTGGAGAGCTGGCGGATGTATTCGTATTCGGCAGCGGCATTTTTAGCCGAGCCGGTGGCAACCGCCATCGTGTTGTTAAAACGATCCTGCGCGACCGTGGTATCGATGATCGCGCGGCCATAGCTGGCAAACTGCGACACACCGAGATAAGCAATGGCGACTGCGCCGACCTTCGCGATTCCCTCGGACAACTTGTTGGTGCTGGCCGCCGCCTGGTCGGCGGTACTCGACACTTCACGCAGCGCGTCGCGCGACAGGCGCACCTCACCGGCAACGGATTCGCCGCCGCTGGATTTTAATGTGATGCCAAAAACCATCCCGTCTGACATGATTAACCCGCCGCGTTAAATATTGCCAGCGCCGCAGCTTCCATCACACGGATATCGTTAAACACCTGCTGCGGATTTTTCACTTTTAACCCCCATAAAACGGTTTTCACACCGGGATAATCCAGCCCGAGCCGAAACGCCTTTGTGCCGCACATCATCCAGCGCCACTGAGTTTCGCAGGCGGTGTAGGCATTGAGGCTGTCCAGGTTGTCGTGCCATATTTCGAAATCGCCATCCGCGCTGCCCGTGTCCTGGTCCTGCTCTGGCCCGATGTCGGCGGCGCACACCCCGAAGGTTATCTTGTCCGCCGCATCCTGTTCCCGCTGCGCACGGCTATCGAACTTCCCGCCGCGCGCCAGATAGCGCGCGGCGGCTGTCAGTTTTTTTGCTTCGCCCCACCGATACTTTCGTAAAAAGCGGTGACGATGCTGGCGGGCACCGGGTAGACTTCCAGCAACTGCTCCAGTGCCGAGGCGCTGAACTCGATCGCGTCACCGGCCTCGTCGGTGACGGCCTTGCCGCTCCAACCCGCCACCACCTCGCGGCCGAATTGTTTGTCATCAATCTCGCCGGCGCGCGATCGCGCGGACAGATCGGTCAGTTGCGCCTGGCTGAGGCGGTAAAAATCAAGCTCCAGCTTGCGCGGCGTTTTTTCGCCGGGGAGCTGGACAATGACGGCGTGCGGGTAGGTTTCGGATACAGCTAG
>CAZSIO010000078.1:0-5743 GCA_964606865.1 uncultured Sideroxydans sp. | reverse complement strand
GATGTGGCACGGGGATAGTTCGTCCCTGGCCAGCAGCCGGTCAAACAACTCATCCGGCGCGAAACGCCGCATCCTGACGGCGTACTCGAAGGCCGGTTCACCCCCGAACACCGGCGCGTCCGGTGTGCCGCCGAGGGCGACGACATCGAGATAGAGTTCGGGTGCGGTGCGCCGGTTGAGGCGGATTTCTTCGGCGCAATACTGCTTGCGCGCGGCCAGCTTGGTGTAATCCAGAAAACCCAGATCGACCGCTTTCTTGATCTTGTAGGCGAATTTTCCCGCCAGCAATATCCAGGAAATATGGGTCTCGATCACTTGCACATGCAGTTGCCGCCGCAGGATGGCGATGAGTCGCTGCTGGTCGTGGAGTCCGGACATGCGCTACTCGAAATCGCCCCACGCGCTCTTGCGCGGGGTGCGCTTGCCTTCCACCATGCGCTCGATCTCGCGCCGGTCGCGCTTGGTCGGGCGTCCCTTGAGGTCGGATTGCGGCAGCAGTTTGTTCTGCTCGGCCTGCACCGCGCGCCGCTGTTTGCTCGCATCGGTCTCGCGATACAGTTTTTGCGCCACCGGCGCCGGGCCGCGCTTGCCCGACAAGCCGAGCACCTCGACCTCGTGCTGGTAAGGCCCGAGGCGGATGACGACGAGATCACCCACGCCGACGGTCTTCGCCTGTTTGACGCGCGCGCCGTCCATCGTCACTTTGCCGCTCTCGATCGCGTCGGCGGCGATGCTGCGCGTCTTGAAAAAGCGCGCCGCCCACAGCCATTTGTCGATGCGCAGTTTGTCAGCGGGTTCGCTCATGTTTCATCCGGGAGAATTTTTGGTTGCGCGGCCGACCGGAACCTTCCGCCGGTTCGCGCATCCGATGAGGCGGATTGTGTGGCAGTCCGACGGGGGCGTCAAACCGTCGCCCCCTCATCCGGCCAGACCCGATAGAATCCGTTCCGTTCCCTGCGAAAGACCCGACCATGAATGAAGACACCTCCCCGCGCCCGGTACTCACGTTGAATCCCGTCATGCCCGGCAAACGGCGCAAAACGGCTATTCTCGTTGCGCTGGGCGCCCTCGTTCTCCTGCTGGCCGGGTGGCTGATGCTTTCCCCCAACAGCAACAACGGCGCGCGCTACGTGACCGAGGAAATCAGTCCGGGCGATCTGGCCGTGACGGTTTCCGCCACCGGCAAATTGTCGCCGACCAACCAGGTGGATGTCGGCAGCGAGCTCTCCGGCATCGTGGAAAAAGTTTTCGTGGAAGAGAACGACCGGGTCAGGCGCGGCCAGGTACTGGCCCGGCTCGACCTGTCGCGCCTGAACGACCAGGTGGTCAAGTCGCAGGCTGCGGTGCTGGCCGCCGAAGCGCAGGTGGCGCAGATGCAGGCCACGGTGAAGGAAACCCGCGCCACGCTGGCGCGCCTGCGCCGCTTATCAGAACTTTCCGGCGGCACCTTGCCTTCCCCCAGCGATCTGGATGCGGCCGAAGCAACGCTGGCGCGCGCCGTGGCGAACGAGGCGAATGCGCGCGCGGTCGCGGCGCAAACGGTCGCCACCCTGCGCTCAGACCAGACCAACCTGTCCAAAGCCTCGATCCGCTCGCCCATCGACGGCATCGTGCTGACACGCAAGATCGAACCCGGCCAGACGGTGGCGGCCTCGCTACAGGCGCCGGTACTGTTCACGCTGGCAGAGGACCTGGCGCGCATGAAATTGGAGGTGGATGTGGATGAAGCCGATGTGAGTCAGGTCAAGTCCGGACAGAGCGCGCATTTCACCGTCGATGCCTGGCCGGGGCGGAAATATCCGGCCGTCATCGAGCGCGTGGGCTTCGGTGCGCAGACCACCGAAGGCGTGGTGACCTACAAGACCCTGCTCAAGGTGACCAACGACGACTTGAGCCTGCGCCCCGGCATGACCGCCACGGCGGAGATTGCCACCGCCAATCTCAGCGGCGTGCTGCGGGTGCCGAACGCCGCGCTGCGCTTTACGCCGACGGCGGCGAAATCCGCACCTTCCGGCAGTTTCGTTTCCAGCCTGTTACCTAGCCGCCCCATGCCCCCCAAGTCAGTCAAGGAAAACACCACCGGCCACAGCAGCACACGCACGATCTGGCTGCTGCGCGAGCAACAGCCGGTCCCGGTCGAGATCACCGCCGGCCTGACCGACGGGCGCACCACGCAAGTGGTGGGCGGCGCGCTGCAGGCGGGCGACCTCGTCATCACCGGCACACAAAAAACCGCGCAATGAGCGACGCGCTGATCCGGCTCTCCGCCATCACCAAGACCTACGGCCGCGGACAGGCCGCACTCCAAGCCTTGCGCGGAATCGATCTGTCCATCAACGAAGGCGAGTTCGTCGCCATCATGGGCCCCAGCGGTTCCGGCAAATCCACCGCGATGAACATTCTCGGCTGTCTCGACACGCCGACCTCGGGCGCGTATCTGTTCGACGGTGCGCACGTGGAAAGCCTGTCGCGCGACCAGCGCGCGCTGCTGCGGCGCAATCATCTCGGCTTCGTGTTCCAGGGATTCAACCTGCTGGCGCGCACCACCGCGCAGGAGAACGTCGAACTGCCGCTGCTGTATCGCGGCGAATCGGCTGCGGCGCGCCATGCGCTGGCGCGCGAAGCGTTGCGGTCGGTCGGGCTGGAAGACTGGGCGCATCACACCTCGTCCGAACTTTCCGGCGGCCAGCAGCAGCGCGTCGCCATCGCGCGCGCCATCGTGACCAATCCGAAAGTGCTGCTCGCCGACGAGCCGACCGGCAATCTCGATTCGCAACGCGGCCACGAGATCATGGAACTGCTGGCCGGCATGAACCGCGAGCGCGGCATCACCATCCTGATGGTCACGCATGAATCCGACATCGCCGCCTACGCCCAGCGCACCGTGCATTTCGTCGACGGACAGATCGCGCGCGACAACGAGACGCTCATGACGCAGGCCACACAAAATGATTAATCGTCTGCGTCATGAGCGTCCCCTCACCCCCGCCCCCCCTCTCCCCAAAGGAGAGGGGTACTGTGCGTCGCTGCGCGGAATTTACTTTAAGGGAGGTGCGACATGATGGGCTGGACCACCCTGCTGCTGGCCTTGCGCGAGATCCGGCGCAACCTGATGCGCTCGTTCCTCACCGTGCTCGGCATCGTCATCGGCGTCGCCGCCGTGGTCACCATGGTCACGCTGGGCAATGGCGCGACCCAAGCCGTGTCGGACCAGATCACCAGCCTCGGCAGCAACCTGCTGATGCTGCGCCCCGGCCAGCGCATGGCCCACGGCAGCTCCGGCGCACCCGCGTTCAAGGTCGAAGATGCGGAAGCGATCAAAGCCCAGATCGGTGCGCTGAATGCCGTTGCGCCGACCGCCAGCCAAGGGGTGGTGGTGGTCGTCGGCAGCCGCAACTGGACCACTTCCATCACCGGCAGCACGATCGACTACTTCGCCGCCGGCAACTGGAAACTCACCGAAGGCCGCCTCTTCAGCCCCAGCGAAGAACGCGCCGGCAAGGCCGTGTGTGTCATCGGCGCCACCGTACGCCGTGAACTGTTCGACCCGCACAGCGCGGTCGGCGAGACGATGCGCGTCAAGCAGTTCTCGTGCGAAGTGATCGGCGTGCTCGCCGCCAAGGGACAAAGCGCGATGGGGCGCGACCAGGACGACACCGTGGTCATGCCGCTGCGCACCGTGCAACGGCGGCTGGCCGGCAAACAGGAAGTCAGCACCATCCTGATCTCGATGCAGGACGGCGCATCGACCGAACAAGTGAGCAACCAGATCAAACTGCTGATGCGCGAGCGGCGCAAACTGGCGGACAACGAGGACGACGACTTCAACGTGCTGGACACCAAGGAAATCGCCAAGACCCTCTCCGGCACCATCGGCACCATGACCACCCTGCTCGGCGCGGTCGCCGCCGTCAGCCTGCTGGTCGGCGGCATCGGCATCATGAACATCATGCTGGTGTCGGTGACCGAACGTACAAGAGAAATCGGCATCCGCCTCGCCATCGGCGCGCTGGAAAAGGAAGTACTGATGCAGTTCCTCACCGAAGCGGTCGTGCTGTCCGCACTCGGCGGACTGATCGGATTACTGCTCGCCTTCGTCGCCTGTTACAGCTTGGCCAACCTGCTGGCGCTGCCCTTCCTGTTCAGCCCCGGCATCAACCTGCTCGCCTTCGCCTTCTCCGCCGCCATCGGCGTCATCTTCGGCTACGTCCCCGCACGGCGCGCGGCGCAGCTCGACCCGATCGAGGCGTTGAGGCATGAGTGACGGGGGTGCTTTCGACCAGATGTTGACTCGGCCGCGTTGACTAACATTCAGCTGATGGGAATCTTTGGTTCAGCGCATGCGCATGTTTGCTGGCGCATCCAGCACTTACCAAGGCATTATGTGTTTGCTCCGTTCACTCCTCTGGAACGTTGTGTCCGGCGTCTCGTAAAGCCTTCGCCCAGCGGCGAATCGTTGCGCGCAGCGTTCGCTGTTTCTTGTCGTCAACGGGCATGGTCGACACCTCTTTAAGCACTTGCGCCGGAATAACATAGCCGTACTCAAACAGCGCCATGCAGAACTCGCGATCCTTCTCGCGCCCGGCTGCGGCCTTGGCGAGGAAGAGGTCTAGAACGTCCAAGCAGTAACCCACCCGTTCATTGGTGTTGCCGTTCTGAACTCGATGCACTCGTTGCATCCATTCCTTTGGCAATATGGCCGTTTCCGGGCTCACACCCTGAGCGTAATAGCCAAATGTCTCGTGGAACTGCGAGCCTTCGCCGATGGCGCAGTCGATCTTATCAGCCAGTTCGGGGACTTGGAGTGGGTAGATGTCAGCCTCCATGGATACCGTGAACACCTCTTCCGGGTTTGGCACGGGGCCAAGCATCAACTGGCTGCCAACGATCACGACTCGTATTGGTTCGTGATGTCGCCGCTGGCGCGGATAATATGTTCAAGCTCGTCTCGCGTCATAACGACTCTTTGAAATCCTCGCCGTCCTGCAGGGTTCTTGAAGGGCCGCCGATTACAACCCCTTTCTTGAGGTTGCTCACTTGCGTCAGGATACGCTGACGCGTTTCTTCCGGAAGGACAGTGACTAGCGGCGAAGCCTGGCGTAGTTGTTGGGCATGTCGCGTGCGACCGAGTATCTTGCGCCAAGCACGCGCGCTCAGGATGCTCTGCCACTCGCGCCACAGGCTTGCGGAGCGCGAATCGCCGGTGGCGAGCCAGCGTTCGGCGGTTTCCTGAGCCCGCAACACCAGGGCTGGGTCGGCCTTGGCAAGCCGAACGGCCTCCTCATGGAGTGCCAGACTCTGCAGGTCCTGAAGCAGGTGCCTTGCGTCGTCCACCGAAACATGTACCTGCACGATCGGCGCCGCGCGGCGGGAACGCGCCGCTGCAGAATCTGCCGGCGGCGACTGCATGGTGTCTCCGGCCAGCAAAGCTAACTCGCCGCTGATGCCCATGATGGACATCAGGCGCAGGTAGGTGCCAATCGATGGAGCTGGGTCACCGGCTTCGACTGCCCGCAGGGTGTTACGGGTAATCCCGGCACGCGCGGCCATCTCGACCGTGCCGACTCACTGCGCTTTTCGCAGGCGCCTGAAGCGGTCGCCCAGTTGCAGCAACAACTGGCGTTCCAGGAGGGGGTTGATTTCTGAATCGCTCATTTGGTCATAGTTTTAACCATAGCTTCATATTTTGGTGGCGGATTCAAGTTCGAAGTGCAACAGTTCATGGTTTTTTTGTGTACCGCAT
>CAZSIO010000077.1:0-5865 GCA_964606865.1 uncultured Sideroxydans sp. | reverse complement strand
TTAAAACACCAGAACCTTGTCCGCCCACGCCGTCCACTCGGTCAATTCCGCCAGCGTGCCGTGGTGCGCGCCGCTGGTAAGCTCGTCGTCGGTCATGCCGCGCGCTTCCATGCAGGTGCCGCAAACACCGATCTCGCCGCCATGCCTGACCACGTTTCCGATCATCACCTCGATGTTGTAAAAACCTTGCGGTACCTTCTGTCCCTTGTGCGCGGCCGAGGCGCCATCGCCGATCAGGAAGATGCGTATTTCATTCCCGCTTTCCTTGGAAAGAGAGCCAGCCAAGCGCAGTCCGTTATAGGTGCGCTCGCTACCGTAGGGTGCGTCGTTGAGTATTAACAGGGTTTTCATGGCGTCTCCTTTATGTTTAACAATCTAACAATTACTAGAATGATTAGATCATTGGCTGTTCAGTGCTGTCAAGATGATTTACAGTGCCAACCGTTCATGCCAAAACATAACGGATCGATGAGATGAAGAACGCGCGCAAGATCAAGGACCTGCTATACGAACAGGTGGCACGCATCGGCAAGGTGTTTTCCAGCCCGAAGCGGCTGGAGTTGATCGAGTTGCTCTGCCAGGGCGAAAAGACCGTGGAGATGCTGGCCAATGAAGCCTCGATCAGCGTGAAGCTGGCCAGCGCCCATCTGCGCGAGTTGCGTATGGCGCATCTGGTTCAGACCGAGCGCCAGGGCAAGAACATCTACTATCGCCTCGCCGACAAAGCGGTGGCCGACTTGTGGGTGGAGATCCACACGCTGGCGGAGGAGCGACTGATCGAGTTGCAACTAGCCTTGCAGAAGATCGCGACCCGACCGAACGATCTGGTGCCCAGCGACCGTGAGAGCCTGCTGAAAGCCGCACGCAAGGGCGAGGTGGTGGTGCTTGATGTCAGGCCGTCGGAAGAATATCTGAACGCGCATCTGCCGTTTGCGCGCTCGATTCCACTGGAAGAGTTGCGCCAGCGTCTGGGCGAATTGCCCAAAGACCGCGCCATCGTCGCCTACTGCCGCGGCCCCTACTGTCTGTTGGCAGTCGATGCGGTTGCCTTGCTCCAGCAGGAAGGCTATTCAGCCGTGCATCTGCGCGAGGGCGTGGCCGAATGGGCCGTTACAAGCAAGTGACCGCGGCAGTCCGGGCCGATTTATTTGCAGTTGTTGTGCAGCTTCCACTTCTCTTCATGTCCCATGGCCTTGGCGAATTCGGGCACTTTGCAGCGCTCGGCTTCAGCAGGGTTCACGGGACTTGCCTGAACAGTTTCATTGGCATGTTCGGCAACTATAGGTTTCCGGTCTGCCAATCCGTTGGCGATGAAACCCAGCACCAGCAAGAATACAGGCACGATCAATCCCTGGCTCAGGTTGCCGCCCGCACCGGGGTCGGGTTTTGATTCACAGACACCGCCGGGGCAGAGTTCGGCCTTGTCGTTGAACAGCCGGTAGACCATGCACCCCAAGCAAATGCCAAAGACCGACTCGAAGAACAACAGTAGCAGGCAGAGCGAACAGACGACCAAGTTGATCGGGCCGATCACATTGTTGAACACCACCAGATACAGCATGGTGAGTGCCAGTACAAAACCGATGGTCCAAGCGAAGCGTTTCTGCGGAGCGCCGACATACTCGGGCTGTTGTTTGCGCACGATCCATTGCCCCAGGATAAGGCTGGGCGCGTATCCTGGATTGATGAAGATACGCAGGGTGAAGTCGATCAGGAACGCGATGACGAATATCCGCGTTGGCTGAAAATCACCGACCAGCCACGCGTTCATAAACGCCACGATGGCGAACAAGAACAGGATGCCGGCACTGGCACGCACTGCGCGCTCGTTCAGGACGGGGATGTTGTAGCCGGGAATCTGTTGCCCGGATTGAAATATTGATTTGCTCATGGATATCGGTTTGAAATGCTGGGTGCATAGTATTGATGCGAAGGAATCGTGGCTGGTATGATTCGGATCATATGAAGCGATCCGAATCCACCCTCCCTTTCGTTCTGGCCGAACTTCTGCCGCCACAACTGCATGCGCTGTGCGCGCCGGTCAGCTTCGGCAAAGGCAAACGGCTTTTCGAGATTGGAAAGAAACCGGCCTTCATGTTCTTTGTTGACCACGGCGAAGTGACGCTTGAACGGCTCGGCCTCAATGGTGCGTCGGTGATCTTGCAACGCACCCGGCACGGATTCGTGGGCGAGGCGAGTTTGCATTCTGCCCGCTATCACTGCGATGCCATGGCGGTTGCCGATTCGACGCTCGCTCGGATCCCGATCCGCGAACTTCGTTCAGCGATGGAACAGGATTCTGTGTTTGCTTTGCGCTGGGTAGCCATGCTGAACCGCGAGGTCAAACGCTTGCGCATGCAATGTGAGCGCCTGAACATGAACAGTGTGCGGCATCGCCTCATCCATCTGATCGAGACCGAGGGCGTGCAAGGTAGTTACCCATTGGGATCGGGTCTGAAATCAGCCGCAAAGGAGTTGGGCGTCACGCATGAAGCGCTGTATCGCTGTGTTTCCAGTATGGAAAAAAACGGCGAACTGTTGCGCGATAACGGTAAGCTGCATTTGTTGAAAAACCCTACAGCATGAATTGATCTGGCTGCGTACGGAAAACATTCCTTCTTTTACATCGTTGAGTGGCCAAATTTCACAACTCGACACGGCGCAGCCGCAACGCATTGCTGATCACCGACACCGAACTGAAACTCATCGCCGCCGCCGCGATGATGGGCGACAGCAGCAGGCCGAATACCGGATATAACACGCCCGCCGCAATCGGGATGCCGAGCACGTTGTAGATGAAAGCGAAAAATAAATTCTGGCGGATGTTCTTCATGGTCGCGCGTGACAGGCGCACGGCACGCACGATGCCGATGAGGTCGCCCTTGATCAGCGTGACGCCCGCGCTTTCCATCGCCACGTCGGTGCCGGTGCCCATGGCGATGCCGACTTGCGCCTGCGCCAAGGCCGGGGCATCGTTGATGCCGTCGCCCGCCATGGCCACGATGCGTCCCTGCGCCTGCAATTGCTTGACGATGGCCGCCTTCTGCTCGGGCAGCACTTCCGCCTCGATGCGGTCGATGCCCAATTTTTTTGCCACCGCTTGCGCCGTGATGCGATTGTCGCCGGTGAGCATGATGACCTGCACGCCTTCTTCATGCAGTGCGCGGATCGCGTCCGGGGTGGAAGCCTTGACCGGATCGGCCACGCCGATCAAGCCCGCCGCCTTGCCGTCGATGGATAGCAGCATCACGGTCTGGCCGTCTGCGCGCAATGCCTCGGCGCGCACCGGCAGATCATCTGCATCAATGTGCAATTCCTCGAACAGTTTTAGGTTGCCCAGCGCCACCGTGCGACCCTCGACCGTTCCCGCCACGCCTTTGCCGGTGATGGAACGGAAGTCCGCAACGTTCGCCAGTTGCAACGCTTTTTCCTGCGCGCCATTCATAATCGCTGCCGCCAGCGGATGTTCGCTGGCTCGCTCCAGACTGGCGCCCAGCCGCAGCACTTCGTCGGCATCGAAGCCGACCAGCGGAACGACCGAGGTCAGTTTCGGCTTGCCCTCGGTCAGCGTACCGGTCTTGTCCACCACCAGCGTGTTCACCTTCTCCATGGTTTCCAGCGCCTCGGCATTCTTGATCAGCACGCCCAGTGTCGCGCCGCGACCGGTGCCGACCATGATGGACATCGGCGTGGCCAATCCCAACGCGCACGGGCAGGCGATGATCAGCACCGCCACCGCGTTGACGATGGCATGGGCGAGGCGCGGCTCCGGTCCCCAGATGCCCCATACTGCCAGTGTGGCGAGTGCCGCCAACACCACCGCCGGCACGAAATATCCGGCAACCACGTCGGCCAGGCGCTGGATCGGCGCGCGCGAACGCTGTGCCTCGCTCACCATGTGCACGATCTGAGCGAGCAGCGTATCGGCGCCGACGCGCTCGGCGCGCATCAGCAGGCTGCCGGTACCGTTCACCGTGGCGCCGATCAGGCGCGCGCCCGCAGTCTTTTCCACCGGGATGGATTCGCCGGTCACCATGGATTCATCCAGCGCACTGGTGCCTTCCAGTACCACGCCATCCACCGGCACCTTCTCGCCGGGACGCACGCGCAGCACATCGTTCGGCTGAACCTGTTCCAGCGGGATGTCTTCTTCGCTGCTGTTACGAAGAAATTCGCGCAGCGATTCGATTACTCCCTCGCCCTCTGGGAGAGGGTTGGGGTGAGGGGAGCGCACGATGCGCGCGGTCTTTGGCGCAAGCCCCAGTAACAATTTGATCGCCGTGCTGGTCTGGCTGCGTGCGCGCAATTCCATCACTTGCCCCAGCAACACCAGTGCCATGATCACCGCCGCCGCCTCGAAATAGACCGGCACCAGATCACCCATGGTGTGCATCGTCGGTGGAAAGATATCGGGCAACAGCATCGCCACCACGCTGTATGTCCATGCCACGCCGACACCGAGCGCGATTAGGGTGAACATGTTGAGGTGGCGGTTAACCAGCGACGCCCAGCCGCGCTGAAAGATCGGCCAGCCGCCCCACAACACCACGGGTGTCGCCAGCGCGAATTCCAGCCATTGCAGCGCCGTCATCGATACGAATTCCGGCATCAACTGCGGCAACAGGTCGGCGACCATCGCCATCACGAACACCGGCAAAGCCAGCGCGGTGCTGATCCAGAAACGCCGGGCCATGTCGTCCAGTTCTGCATGATCTTCCGTCGTCGCGTTGCGCGGCTCCAGCGCCATGCCGCAGATCGGGCAATCGCCCGGCGCGTTGCGCACGATCTCGGGATGCATCGGGCAGGTGTATTCGACTGCGCCCGCTATTTCTGGGGATTCGGATTCCAAAGTTATGCCGCACTTCGGGCAGTTTCCCGGCGCAGACTGGCGGATTTCAGGGTGCATCGGGCAGGTGTACATCATCCCGATGCGCGCCACGGCAGCCTGTGCCGGGTACGGCTTAAGGTAATCCGCCGGTGCTGCCTGAAACTTTGCCAGGCATTTCGCGCTGCAAAACAGATAGGTTTCGCCCTCGTGAACGTGGCGCAACTTGGTGTCGGGCGATACCGTCATGCCGCACACCGGATCTTTATAGGTTGTCATGGTTTGCTCCTTCCGTGGTTGATTGGTGAGATGGCTGGATCGTGCAACTGCATACACTTTTCCGCCACCATTTCGCGCAAGGTAGCCTCTTCGGCCAGAAATGCCTGCACGGCCAGCGGGTCAAATTGCGTACCGCTCATTTTGATGATTTCTGCACGAGCCTGATCGAATGACAATGCTTTGCGATAGGGGCGGTCGGAAGTGATTGCGTCCAATGTGTCTATTACCGCAAACAGCCGCGCGCCCAGGCAGATTTGTTCGCCGCGCAGCCCGCGCGGATAACCGCTGCCGTCGAAACGCTCCTCGTGGCTGTACACGATTTCGGCGGCCTCTGCCATCTCCGGAATCTGTGAAACGATACGGTGACCTTTTTCGGGATGCATCCTCATTTCGAGCCATTCATCTTCATTGAGCGCACCCTTTTTCAACAGAACGGCATCGGGTACGCCGATCTTGCCGATATCATGCAGCAGTGCGCCCCAGTAAATCTGCCGCAGATGATGCGAGTCGGTAGTGAAATGGCGCGCCAACACCAGGGTATGACAGGCGACCCGTTTGGAGTGGTCGCCGGTTTCATGCTCGCGCATGTCCAGTGCCTCTGCCAGCGCTTCGGCAAAGTTGGCATCTGCCTGTTCCAAAAAATCTGTTTCGGCATTCATCCGGAACTCCCTGTTTTAATCTTGGACAAGGCACACAATCGGGAACTGCGATGCCAGGCAAGATGCTCGTACACCCCCGACCAATACGCCCCAACGCCGAAG
>CAZSIO010000076.1:0-5879 GCA_964606865.1 uncultured Sideroxydans sp. | reverse complement strand
ACTGCTGCTCATAATCGAGCAATTGCTCGGCCAGGATCGGCACGAAATTCACCACCGCCTTCGCCCCGGGATGCTGCTCCAGATGGTACGCCATATCGGTGTAGTCCTTCATGGCGTGCAGGTAGGTCCACGGCAATACATACTCACCGCTCAAGTAGTCGCGGTAATCCGGCTGGTGCATGTGCCAGCACAGAACCAGTTTCAGTTTTTTCTCGGTATTTTTCTTGCGATGCGACATAGGCGATTACGGAATGGGGTGATTTAACGAACGTTATGAATGGACTGTCCAAGCATATCCGGAGTCACCAGGGTGACACCCCCTTTGGACACGTGGAAACGCTTGGCGTCTTCTTCGCGATTGAAGCCGATCTGCATGCCATCGGGAATGTCGCATTTGTTGTCCAGCACAACACGGTGCAATTTGACATTCTGACCGATGCGGCATCCGGACAGAACGACCGAATCCGTGACGGCACTGCGCTCGCCGACGCGCACATCGGAAAAAAGCACCGAGTGCTGCACGCGGGCACCGCTGATGATGTCGCCGCCGGACACCATGGAATCGATCGCTTCGCCGCGCCTGCCCTCATCATTGAACACAAATTTGGCGGGCGGCAACTGCTCCTGGTAGGTCCAGATCGGCCAGGTCTTGTCGTACAGATCCAGATCAGGCACCACGCTGACCATCTCCATATTGGCTTCCCAGTAGGCATCGATCGTCCCCACATCGCGCCAATAGGCCTGTCCGCCTTCTTTCACGCCCACACAGCTATGTTCATAACGATGGGCATAGACGCGGTAACGCTCGATCAGATAGGGAATGATGTCATGGCCAAAATCATGGGTCGAACTCTTGGTGTCGGCATCGCGCACCAGTTGTTCGTACAGGAACTTGGCGTTAAAGACATAGATGCCCATACTGGCCAACGCCCGGCCCGGTTTGCCCGGCAGCTCGGTCGGGTGCGCCGGTTTCTCGGAGAATTTGACGATACGGTCTTCTTCGTTCACCGTCATCACGCCGAAACCGGTCGCTTCCGCCACCGACACTTCGATACAGCCGATGGTCATGTCCGCCTCACTGCGCACATGTTCCGCCAGCATCTCACCGTAGTCCATCTTGTAGATATGGTCGCCCGCCAGAATCACGATGTGCTCCGGATTGTAACCGCGCAGGATGTCGATATTCTGGAACACCGCATCCGCCGTACCGCGATACCACTCCTCCTGGATGCGCTGTTGCGCCGGCAACAAAGCGACGAACTCGTTGAACTCGCCGCGCAGAAAACCCCAGCCCTTCTGGATGTGTTCGATCAGGCTGTGGGCCTTGTACTGGGTGACCACCCCGATGCGACGGATCCCGGAGTTGATGCAGTTGGACATCGGAAAATCGATGATGCGAAACTTGCCGCCGAACTGCACCGCCGGCTTGGCGTTCCAATCAGTCATATTGTGCAGGCGACTACCCCTCCCGCCTGCCAGCACCAGCGCGACGGTGTTTTTGGTCAAGGTGCTGATGAAGCGCGGTGAATGCATGTCCTGTGCCATGTTGCTCTCCCTGTTTAGCGTTCAAGTATCTTGTTGTAAAGATCGAGGTACAACTGCCCGCTGTGGTGCCAGCCAACATCGCGCCGCATGCCGTTAAGCTGAATGCGGCGAAAGGTGTTCGGGTCGCGGTAACATTCGATCGCCCATTTGATTGTCTGTTGTAGTGCTTGTGCACCCGGGTCGTCGAACACGAATCCGGTGCCGCCTTCCAGGCTGGCGTTCACCACCGAATCGGCCAACCCCCCGGTGCGACGCACCACCGGCGGCGTGCCGTAGTGCATGCCATACATCTGGTTCAGTCCGCACGGTTCGAAACGCGATGGCATCAGAAAGATGTCCGCCCCCGCCATGATCTGGTGCGACAGCGGCTCATCGAAACCGATGGTGACCGATACGCGCCCCGCATGGCGCTGCGCCAGTTGCAGGTAACGTCGCTCGAATTCCGCATCGCCGTTGCCAAGAACAACCAACTGCGCACCGCTTTCCAGCAAGGGCGGCAGACATTCCAGCAACAGGTCCAGCCCCTTCTGGTAAGTCAAACGGCTCACCACCCCGAGCAAAGGCACGCGTTCATTCACCTCCAGCCCCAGACGTTTTTGCAGGGCCAGTTTGCCCTGCGTTTTTTGCGCCAGCGTATTTTCGTCATAGTGCACAGTCAGGTGCTTGTCCGTTTGCGGGTTCCATTCCTCTTCGTCGATACCGTTGAGAATACCGGACAGATGCGACTTGCGTGCCGTGAGCAGCCCCTGCATGCCGTAGCCCATCTCCGTCGCCTGAATCTCGTGCGCATAGGTCGGGCTGACCGTCACGATGTGATCCGCATACTGCAAGCCGGATTTAAGAAAAGACAGGTTGCCGTGGAATTCCACGCCGTGCATATGAAACATCTGCAGCGGCAATTCCAGCGCCTTGATCCAGTCGCGGTCGAAGTTGCCCTGGAAGGCGATGTTGTGCACGGCCATGATGCTTTTCGCATGTTGTCCGCCCGGCGCGTGCAGATAGGCGGGCGCCAATCCCGTCTGCCAGTCGTTGCAATGCACCAGTTCCGCCTGCCAATCCAGTGGGCTTTGCGCGCTACCCAACAGGGCCGCAACCCTGGACAACATGCCGAAACGCATCGGGTTATCCGGCCAGTCGCCGCCCAGATGGTATTGATAGGGACCCGCCACGCGGCAGAAATACTGCGGCGCATCCAGCACATATACCGGCACCCCGGTATCCGGCATCTGCGCGGCCAGGAGGCGGATCTTGGGTTGTCCCGCAAACACCGAAAAGGTGGCGGCCACCTTCTTCGCCTTGAGGCTGTCCAAAACCTGGCTGTAACCGGGCAGCAACAGGCGCACATCCTGCCCCAGCGCCTGCAAAGCGGCCGGCAATGAAGCACTGACATCAGCCAGACCGCCGGTCTTGATCAGCGGATGGACTTCGGAAGTGGCGAACAGAATACGCGTCATGATTTTTGCCGGAGCGATTTGTAATGATTGATGAGGCCGTTGGTGGAGGCGTCATGCGTGACAACCGGCTGCGCATCACGCAGTTCGGGCAGGATTTTCGAGGCCAGTTGCTTGCCCAGTTCCACTCCCCACTGATCGAAGGAATTGACGTTCCAGATCACCCCCTGCACGAAGATCTTGTGTTCGTACAAAGCGATCAGCCGGCCCAGCGTGCGCGGCGTCAGGCGCTCGAACATAATCGAGTTGGTAGGCTTGTTGCCGGCGAACACCTTGTGCGGCAACAGCATGGCGATACTGTCCGCATCCATGCCGGCCGCTTCCAGTTCGGCGCGCGCTTCGTCCGCGCTCTTGCCTTTCATCAGCGCTTCGGTCTGTGCAAAATAGTTGGAAAGCAGGGTCGCATGATGCTCACCCAGCGGATATTGGCTGTTCGCCGGCGCAATGAAATCGGCCGGGATCATCTGCGTCCCTTGATGGATCAACTGGTAATACGCATGCTGTCCGTTGGTGCCGGTGCCGCCCCACAGCACCGGGCCGGTGGCGTAATCCACTGCATGGCCCTGCCGATCAACGTATTTGCCGTTGCTTTCCATGTCGGCCTGCTGGAAATACGCGGTGAAATATTCCAGCGACTGGTCGTAAGGCAGGATGGCATGGGTCGCCGCGTCATGGAAGTTGCGATACCACACGCCAAGCAGCGCAAGAATGACCGGCATGTTCTGCGCCAGCGGCGCAGTGCAGAAATGCCGGTCCATGTCGTCGGCGCCGCGCAGCAATTCTTCGAAATGCTCCATGCCGACATACAGGGCGATGGACAAGCCGATGGCCGACCACAGGGAATAACGCCCGCCCACCCAGTCGGAGAATTCGAACATGTTGTTCGGGTCGATGCCGAACGCCGCGACTGCCCGCGCATTGGTGGAAAGCGCGACGAAATGCTTTGCCACCTGGCTCGCGTCGCCCGCATGTTGCACCAGCCAGTCACGCGCGGAACTCGCATTCAGCAAGGTTTCCTGCGTGGTGAAAGTCTTGGACGCCACGATGAACAGGGTGGTTTCCGGGTCGAGCCCGGCCAGACAGGTCGCAATGTCAGCCCCGTCCACATTGGAAACGAAATGGGCGCGCAGCTTTTCCGAAGCATATGGCTGCAATGCCTGACAGACCATCAGCGGCCCCAGATACGACCCGCCGATGCCGATATTCACCACATCGGTGATCGGCTTGCCGCTGTAGCCGCGCCACACCCCGTTGCGCACGCTGTTGACGAACAGGCGCATCTTTTCCAGCACATGCCGGATGCCTGTCAAGACATCGATATTCTCCACCCGCACCGGCGCATGCGCCGGATCGATGGCTGCGCGCAGGGCGGTATGCAACACGGCGCGATTCTCGGTGAAATTGATCTTCTCCCCGGCAAACATCCTGTCGCGCCAATCTTCCACCTGCGCCTGCCGCGCCAACGCGAGCAACAGGCGCAGCGCTTCGTCGTCGATCAGATTTTTTGAATAATCGAGTAGCAGGTCATTGAACTGCAAGGAATAGCGGGAAAACCGCTGCGCATCGGCGGCGAAAACATCGCGTAGCGAAAAATCCCGCAGCGATGATCGATGTTGCTGTAACGCCTGCCAGACTGGAGATTGGGTCAATTGAGACATAAAAAACCTATCTAATCCTGCTTTGAATTTAACGCATCCGCTCCAGTACGATACCAGCCAGCGGGGGCAGTATTACCTCGATTGATTGATCCATGCCATTGCATTTCTCGTCGCTGGTGTAGAGACCAAAACCGTTGCCGCTATTGGAACCGCCATAATAATGCGAGTCGCTGTTGAATATCTCGCGATAGCCGCCTTTACGCGGCACACCGATACGATAACCCGCACGCGGCACCGGCGTGAAATTCAGCGCCACAATCACCTCGGAGCCATCGCGCGCGATGCGCCGATAGACCAGCACCGACTGGTCCGCATTATTGCAATCGACCCAGGCGAATCCCTCGTGGGAGAAGTCCAGTTCGTGCAATGCCGGCACATCCCTGTACAGATGGTTGAGATCGTGCGTCAGGGTCTTGATGCCGCCGTGCTCATGCCGATCCAGCAGATACCAGTCGAGCTCGGCGCCGACCCCCCATTCACGTCCCTGGGCGAATTCATTGCCCATGAAATTGAGCTTCTTGCCCGAGATCGTCATCTGATAGGTGAAGAGCAAACGCAAGTTGGCAAACTTCTGCCAGGCATCGCCAGGCATCTTGTCGAGCAGGGATTTCTTGCCATGCACCACCTCGTCATGCGAGAACGGCAGCACAAAGTTCTCGGTATAGGCATACAACTGGCCAAACGTCAGCATGTTCTGGTGATAGCGGCGATGCACCGGATCGAGTTCGATATAGGCGAGCGTGTCGTTCATCCAGCCCATGTTCCACTTCATCGAGAAACCGAGACCGCCCAGATAGGTCGGGCGCGATACCATCGGCCACGAGGTGGATTCCTCGGCCAGCGTCAGCGTGCCAGGGAAATGTTCATGCGTCATGACGTTCAATTCTCGCAGGAAGTCCACCGCCTCGATATTTTCGCGCCCGCCAAACTTGTTCGGCAACCATTCACCTGCCTTGCGCGAGTAATCCAGGTACAGCATGGACGCCACGGCATCCACGCGCAGACCGTCGATGTGGAACTCCTGCAACCAGAAATAGGCATTGGCCAACAGGAAATTGCGTACCTCGTTGCGGCCATAATTGAAGATCAGCGTGCCCCAGTCCTGATGCTCACCCAGACGCGGGTCCTCATGTTCATACAGCGCGGTGCCATCGAAGCGCGCCAGCGCGAACGCATCTTTCGGGAAGTGCGCAGGCACCCAGTCGAGGATCACCCCGATGCCCGC
>CAZSIO010000075.1:0-5923 GCA_964606865.1 uncultured Sideroxydans sp. | reverse complement strand
GTTACGTGCTCGCCATCCCGGCGGAACGTCTGGATGAATTCAAAGCCATGTGCGAGCGCGAGCGTTGCCCGTTCGCCGTGCTCGGACATGCGGTGAGCGACGACCGTCTGGTGGTGCACGATGCGCTGTTCAACAACAACGCGGTCGATATGCCGCTCTCCGTGTTGCTCGGCAAACCGCCGAAAATGACGCGCAAAGTGCGGCGCGAAAAAGTTGCGCTGCCGAAATTCGACACCGGCAACATCGTGCTGAAAGAAGCCGTGGAGCGTGTGCTGCGCCTGCCAAGCGTTGCGGACAAGACCTTCCTGATTGCCATCGGCGACCGCACCGTGGGCGGCATGACCGCGCGCGACCAGATGGTCGGCCCGTGGCAGGTGCCGGTGGCCGATGTGGCCGTGACGCTGATGGGCTTCAACACCAATCTGGGCGAAGCTTTCGCGCTCGGTGAACGCACCCCCATCGCCGTCATCAATGCACCCGCCTCCGGTCGCATGGCGATTGGCGAGGCGATCACCAACATCGCCGCCGCGCAAATTGCCAAGATCGGCGATATCAAACTCTCCGCCAACTGGATGGCCGCCGCCGGCCACCACGGTGAAGATGCCGCGCTGTTCGATACGGTCAAAGCAGTAGGCATGGAACTGTGCCCGCAGCTCGGCATCAGCATCCCGGTCGGCAAAGATTCCATGAGCATGAAGACAACCTGGAAGGAAGGCGAGCAGGACAAGGCTGTTACCGCACCGCTGTCGCTCATCGTTACCGCCTTTGCGCCCTGCAGCGATGCGCGCAAGACACTTACCCCGCACATGGTGGCCGACACCGACACCGTCCTGCTGCTGTTTGATCTGGGGATGGGCAGAAATCGTCTCGGCGGCTCGGCGCTGGCGCAAGTGTATAAACAAGTGGGCGATGTGGCGCCGGACGTGGACGAGGCGCAGACGCTCAAAGCCTTCTTCGATCTGATCCAGCGCTTCAACCGCGAAGGTCGTTTGCTGGCCTATCACGACCGTTCCGACGGCGGCATGCTGGCGGCGTTGTGCGAGATGAGTTTTGCCTCGCACACCGGACTGGATATCCGCCTCGACGAATGCAAGGGCGGCGACCTCGACATTCTCTTCAACGAAGAGTTGGGTGCGCTGGTGCAGGTGCGGCACGGTGATTTGGCCGATATCTTTGTGCTGTGCGATGAGGCGGGACTGAACAACGTGCATGAAGTGGCGCGCCTGAATACCTGTGGCACGATCAACATCTCGCGCGGCAAGACACAGTTGTTCAGCGAGAACGCCATCGCGTTGCGCCGCATCTGGTCCGAGACCACGTATCAACTGCAGCGGCTGCGCGACAATCCGGCTTGCGCGCAACAGGAATACGACCGCACGCTGGACGCGAAAGACCCCGGCTTGCACGTCAAGCTCACTTACGATGTGAACGAAGAACTTTCTGTAGGTCGGGCTTCAGCCCGACAAGACAGCGTCGGACTGAAGTCCGACCTGCGCACTCGGCACTCGGCACCCGGTAGTGGTCTCACCCGTCCCAAAATGGCCATCCTGCGCGAACAAGGTGTCAATGGTCAGGTCGAAATGGCCGCCGCCTTCGATCGCGCCGGCTTTGCCGCCGTCGATGTCCACATGAGCGACATCATCAGCGGCCGGGTGAAGCTGGCTGATTTCAAAGGCGTGGCGGCCTGCGGCGGCTTTTCCTACGGCGACGTGCTGGGAGCGGGCGAGGGCTGGGCGAAATCCATCCTGTTCAACCCCAGGGCGCGCGACGAATTCGAAGCCTTCTTTCAACGCAACGACACCTTCGCGCTCGGTGTGTGCAACGGCTGCCAGATGATGAGCAACCTGCACGAGATCATTCCCGGCGCGGAACACTGGGCGCACTTCGCGCGCAACCAGTCGGAACAATTCGAGGCGCGCTTCGTCATGGTGGAAGTGCAGCTGTCGCCTTCCATCCTGTTCGACGGCATGGTTGGCAGCCGTATGCCCATCGTCGTTGCGCACGGCGAAGGCTATGCCGACTTCGGCAAAACCCAGCGCCTGCATGCCGCGCAACCCCTGGTCACCCTGCGCTATGTCGATCACAACGGCAAGCCGACGCTGACCTATCCGCTCAACCCGAACGGCTCGCCGCAAGGCATCACCGGACTCACCACGCCGGACGGGCGCTTCAGTATCATGATGCCGCACCCGGAGCGGGTGTTCCGTGCGGTGCAAAACTCCTGGTACCCGAACGACTGGCAGGAGAATGGTGCCTGGCTGCGCCTGTTCCAGAACGCGCGCAAGTGGGTGGGGTAGTTGCCGGATTTCCCTTTTATCCAGCCGTGAAGCAATGGGTATTTGCAACCAATATCAATAATCGGAGAACATTTATATGGCCACACCAGTTTCGTTGAGAGAGATTCCGCAGCACAACATCTTCCGCAAGGGCGACACCTTTGTACTGTTTGGGGAACTGTTTGGCCGGGGTTATGCCAATGGCCTGGTGAATGAGGCGCGCAAGGCGGGAATGACGATCATCGGCATCACGGTTGGCCGCCGCGACGAGAACAATGCGTTGCGGGCGTTGACGGATGAGGAGCTCGCAACAGCCGAGGCCAATCTGGGCGGGCGCATCATCAACGTGCCGCTGATGGCCGGTTTCGATCTGGATGCGCCCGCAGGCGCACCGACCCCGACCGATCTGCTGGGCGGCATGACCCTCAAGAGCTGGCAGGACGACAAACTCGACTGGGCGCATATCGAGAAATGCCGCGAGGTCGGCGTCAAGCGCTTCCGGGATGGTGTGGCGACAGTGATGGCCCGGCTGGACGGCATGATCGCGGATGGCAGCAATGTCTTTTTCGCCCATACCATGGCGGGCGGGATTCCGAAGGTAAAGGTGTTTCTCGCCATTGCCAACCGCATTTACAAGGGGCGCGGCGAACGCTTCATGTCCTCGCGTGCGCTGCTCGACAGCGATCTTGGCAAGCTGTGCCTGATGAATTTCGACGAGGTCACCGCGAACACTTTCCAGCACCTGATCGAAGGCAGCGCGGCGATCCGTGCGCGGCTGGAAAAGACCGGCGGCCAGACACGCTACACCGCCTACGGCTACCACGGCACTGAGATACTCATCGATGGCCGTTACCAGTGGCAGACCTATACCAACTACACACAGGGCTTCGCCAAGATGCGCCTCGAGCGCCACGCTGAAGCCGCATGGACACAGGGCATCAAGGCCACGGTTTTCAATTGCCCGGAGATACGCACCAACTCATCCGACATCTTCGTCGGGGTCGAGCTTTCGCTGTTCCCGTTATTGCGGGCGCTCCGGAAAGAAGGCGACACCGCCTGGGTGGAGGCGCAGTGGCTGGCGTGCCGCGACACGCTGCTGGAAGGGCAGTCACTGGAGGCGTTACTGCAAAAGATCGATGACTACAATGCCAGCGCCGTGATGCAGACCTATCGCAATTTCGCGGCATGGCCGATGGACAATTCCGCAGAACTGGCGGACCTGATGATTGGCACATCGGAAGAGATCACCCAGATGCACAAGGATCGCAAGATGCTGGTGACGGATATCCTCAGCGCGCTGGTGCTGGAAGGAACCGGGCCGCTGATGTTCATGGAAGCATCCCGACCGGCGGCACCGGTGATCTGGCTCAATCACGACATCATCGCCAAACAGCTCAACCGGATTCACGGTTAAACAGAGGGGCGCTTCCCCTTCCGCGGGGAAGCTGTCAGTGGGGGATTTGCGGGAGGATATTCCCGCGTTCAGTCGATCAGCGCCAACTTGACCAGTTCGTGTTTGTGCAACAGTTCGTCCGGTAGCTTGGTGCCGATTTTTTCGAACCACTCCCGGTGCAGGGTCAGCTCGCTTTCCCATGCCGAGACATCCACATGGTTGAGCTGGTCGAATTCCTGCTGGCTGATTTCCGTCCCCGACCAGTCGATATCCTGAAAGCGCGGCATCCAGCCCAGCGCGGTTTGCTGTGCCGGCACGCGCTCTGTGACGCGATCCACGATCCACTTCAGGACGCGCATGTTGTCGCTGAAGCCCGGCCACAGGAATTCACCCTGTTCGTTCACACGGAACCAGTTGACGCAAAAAATCCTCGGCGCATGTTCCACGACGTGGCCCATCTTCAGCCAGTGATTAAAGTAGTCACCGATGTGGTAGCCGCAGAATGGCAACATGGCAAACGGGTCGCGGCGCACGATGCCCTGTTCGCCGACGGCGGCAGCCGTCGTTTCCGAACCCAGCGTGGAGGCGATATACACGCCGTAATTCCAGTTCAGCGCCTCGAACACCAGCGGCATGGTGGTGGCGCGGCGACCGCCAAAGATGAAGGCCGCGAGCGGTACACCCTGCGGGTTTTCCCATTCGCTGTCGATGGAGGGGCACTGGCGCGCGGGCGCGGTGAAACGCGAATTGGGGTGCGCGGCTTTGCGCCCCTGCCTGCCGTCTGCGGGTGTCCAGTCCTTGCCCTGCCAGTCGATCAGATGCGCGGGCGGCTCCTTGGTCATGCCTTCCCACCACACATCGCCGTCATCGGTGAGTGCCACGTTGGTAAAGATGATGTTTTCCTTGAGCGTGGCCATCGCGTTGAAATTGGTTTTTTCCGACGTGCCGGGCGCGACACCGAAGAAGCCGGACTCGGGGTTGATCGCGTACATGCGGCCATCCTTGCCGGGCTTGATCCAGGCGATGTCGTCGCCCACGGTAGTCACTTTCCAGCCGGACAAACTTTGCGGCGGGATCAGCATGGCCAGATTGGTTTTGCCGCAGGCGGACGGAAAGGCCGCTGCGACGTAACGCTTTTCGCCGGTGGGCGACTCGATACCGAGGATGAGCATGTGTTCGGCCAACCAGCCCTCGTCGCGCGCCATGCTGGAGGCGATGCGCAAGGCGAAACATTTTTTGCCGAGCAGCGCATTGCCGCCATAGCCCGAACCGTAGGACCAGATCTCGCGCGTCTCCGGGAAATGCACGATGTATTTTGTGGTCGGGTTGCACGGCCATTTGCTGTCCGCTTGCCCCGGCTGCAGCGGTGCGCCGACACTGTGCAGACACGGCACGAATTCGCCATCGCTGCCCAGCACGTCCAATACCGCTTTGCCCATGCGCGTCATGATGCGCATGTTGACCGCGACATAGGGCGAGTCGGAAATCTCCACCCCGATGTGCGCGATCGGCGATCCCAGCGGCCCCATGCTGAACGGAATGACATACAGAGTGCGGCCGCGCATCGCACCTTTGAACAGGCTATTCAGGGTGGCGCGCATCGTGGCCGGCTCTTCCCAGTTATTGGTCGGGCCGGCGTCCTCGCGCTGTGCGGAACAGATGAAGGTGCGGTCTTCCACGCGCGCCACATCGGACGGGTCGGAGCAGGCCAAAAAAGAATTGGGGCGCTTGGCCGGGTTGAGTTTGACCAATGTACCGGCCGTCACCATCTCGGCGCACAGGCGGTCATATTCCTGCTGTGACCCGTCGCACCAGACCACCCGTTCCGGCTCGGTCAGGGCGGCCACTTCAGCGACCCACGCTTTGAGTTTGCTGTGCTTGACGTAATCCGGTGCTGCGCTGTTGCTGCTCATAAACTCACTCTCCGCGATCAATACTGTTGGGGTTAATCCGAATGCACCATGACTTGCCGACTGCTTACGGACGCTGTGCAGGGTTGCCTGCGGGCGCGGCATTATAACGGGGGTATCCCGCAATGCCTAACAGACCTGCAAAGGTATAATGCCCGCCTGTCTTGCGGCAGGCTTCCGCCTATTTTTCTCTGGAGTCGTTTTGTTCAAATTCATCGGTGTCATTGCGGGTTATTACTTTTTGGGTTTCTTTGGGGCGCTGCTCGGCCTGTTCCTGGGTTCGATCATCGACCGGGTGCGCGCGCTGGGCGAGGGCGCACTGAACCCTTTGCAGAATGCGCTGC
>CAZSIO010000074.1:0-5942 GCA_964606865.1 uncultured Sideroxydans sp. | reverse complement strand
CTTTCGCCGAATGTGCCACCATCACAGGCACATTCCCCAATCGCCACCACCAGTTTGGGTTCGGGCACCGCATCATAAGTACGCTTGAGCGCTTCCTCCATATGGCGCGACACCGGGCCGGTAACCAGCAGCATGTCGGCATGGCGCGGGCTGGCGACAAAATGCACACCGAAGCGTTCGATACCGTACCAGGGGTTGTTGAGGGCCTGGATTTCCAGCTCACAGCCGTTGCAGGAACCCGCATCCACTTCGCGGATGGCGAGGCTGCCGACGAAACGCTCGCCGATGCGCGCCCTGAGCTGTTCACCGATTTGGGTGAGCGTGGGCTCGGTGCTCGGCGGTAGCGGTTCGGTGATGATACCGATACGCTGGATTTTCGCGAGGATGCGCAGCATGGTCTATAAATCCTGTCCGGAGTATGAGCCGTTCACCGACTTGTTGCACACCGGGAAGTCGGGAACAATGTTGTCGTGGATCAGCACTTCGAGTGCCGGCCAGGTCGTCCAGGACGGATCCCGCGGGAAGAAACGCGCGATGTATCCGTCAGTGCCGAAGCGCAGATAAGTCACGATTTCCCCGCGCCAGCCCTCGACGATACCGATGCCTTCAGCGTCCGCAGCGGGAGCCTGCCAGTCGGCACAGAGCGAGCCTTCTGGCAATTCCGCCAACAGCGCCTCGATGACTTCGAGCGAAGCCGCGATTTCTTCGTGGCGCACCCGCATCCGGGCGTTGACATCGCCGGCATGGTGCAGCACAGCCTTGACCCGCAACTGGTCATAAGGCGGATAGGGCGCATGGCGGCGCACGTCAAAATCCAGGCTGGACGCGCGTCCCACATAGCCCATGCAACCCAGTGCCGCAGCCTGTTCTGCCGTCAACACCCCGGTGCCGAGCAGGCGACTGGTCAGCGAGGGCGAGTCGTAAAGGATGGCCATCAATTTGCCGACCTGCAGGCGCAGGGCGGCGACCTCGTCCCGCATCACGGCAATAAAGCGAGGTGCGAGATTGGCTGCAACGCCGCCGGGGACGATGCAATCCATCATGAAACGGTGGCCGAAGGCAGCATGCGATGTACGTTGCCAGGACTCACGCAGCCTGGCGAATTGGTAGAAACCAAAGGTAAACCCGACATCGTTTGTGATTGCGCCGATATCGCCGAGATGATTGGCGATCCGCTCGCGTTCACACATCAGGGCGCGCAACCAGACGGCACGCGGCGGCGGCTCGATATCCGCCGCGTGTTCCATCGCCATGCAGGCCGCCCAAGTGTGGGCCACTGTGGAATCGCCAGAGATACGTCCGGCCAGGCGCGCCAGACCCGTGACATCCCTGCCCTCGGCGATCTTCTCGATGCCCTTGTGGGTGTAGCCAAGATGCGCCTCCAGGTTGAGCACGGTCTCGCCCACCGCCTGAAAGCGGAAGTGCCCCGGCTCAATGATGCCGGCATGCACCGGCCCGACCGGAATTTCATAGACGCCGCTGCCGTGGGCGCTGAAAAAGTTGTATTTGTGGTCGGCCGGCGTCGCCGCCCCGGGATGGCCATTAAGCGGGAAATCCCGGCGCAGGGGATACTCCAAATTCTTCCAGGCCTGATGCCGGGTCCAGCGGCGCGCATCCGGGTGGTCGGTAAAGGACACGCCAAACATATCACGCGTGTGCCGCTCCGGCCGGTCGGCGGCAGGATAGTAGGGCGTATGCGAGGTCAGCACCGGATGAGCGCGCGTCACCTTCGTGCGCGCCAGCAGGTAGGCGCCGGCCTGCTCGAAACAGGCAGTGATGCGGAGGTTATTGTCGTCTATCGCGCCGGTCTCCTCGCCCCAGCCTGCCACCCAGCGGCAGCCGCAGGCAAGCGCTTGCTGTCCGAAACGCCCCCAATCATCGGCGGCCAGCGTGATGATCTGCACCGGCTTCAGGTGCGGTTTAACCTGGACATCAACGACCAAACCGGCTTCAGACAGGCGCTGCATGAAAGATGCGAATGGAATTCCCGCTGTCATCGCAATGCAGCTCCCGAAATCAGCAGCGTGGCCTGCTCGAACCAGCCGGACAAAAAGACCGGCAGGGAGAGTCCGATCCACAGCACCAGTGCCAGGTGGATCACCACCGGCAGCATATTGGCCGAGATCGGTTTCTGCCCCGGCGGCGGCTCGCCGAACACCATCGGCTGCAGGTGGCGGAACAGCCCGGCGAAGGCTACACCAAAACCGAACAACAGCGGAATGGTCAGCCATGGCCAAGCCTTCATGGTGGCCATCAGCAACAAAAACTCGCTGATGAATACGCCAAAGGGCGGGAAACCGGCGATCGCCACAGTACCGATCAACAGTCCCCAGCCGATGCTGGGCTGGGTGCGGATCAGACCGCGGATATGGTCGATGCGTTGTGTGCCCGCCAGTTGCGAGGCATAACCGACAGTCACGAAAATGGCCGATTTGGTGAGCGAGTTCATGGTCATATGCAGCAGCGCACCAAAGGTGGCGAGCGGCCCGCCGATGCCGAAAGCAAAGGTCATCAACCCCATGTGCTCGATCGACGAGTAACTGAACATACGCTTGATGTCATGCTGCCGGTACAAAAACAGCCCGCCGACGATGAATGACAGCAGGCCGAAGCCCATCATCAGATGGCCGGCCAGTTCGTTATGCAGCGAGGCGTCCACCAGCATCTTGAGACGCACCAGCGCATACAGCGCGACATTGAGCAGCAGACCGGAAAGCACGGCGGACATCGGTGTCGGGCCTTCCGAGTGGGCATCGGGCAGCCAACTGTGCAAGGGCACCAGACCGACCTTGGTGCCGTAACCGACCAGCAGGAAAACGAAGGCGAGCGAGACCACCGCCGGATCGAGGCCGCCCGCCGTGGTGTCGTGCAGCACGGTCCACAGCAGGGCATCACCGCTCTCCACGCCGGTGCGGTTCTCGGCGGCGAAATAGATGAGCACGGTGCCGAACAGGGCTTGGGCGATACCGACACCGCACAGCACGAAATATTTCCACGCCGCCTCGATCGATTCCGGTGTGCGGTAGAGCGAGACCAGCAGCACGGTGGTCAGGGTGGCCGACTCCATGGCCACCCACATGATGCCGAGATTGTTGGTCGACAGCGCCAGCAGCATCGAGAACAGAAAGCCCTGGTACATCGAGTGGTAGAGGCGCATGCGCCGGTCGGTGACGCGGCCGCGCTCGACCTCGTGGCGCATGTAGGGGCGCGAAAAGATCGACGTGGTCATGCCGACGAAGGCGGTCAGGGTGACCAGATAGACGTTGAAGGCGTCGATGTAGAACATCCGGCCGGCGGACAGCCGCGCGCCGTGGTCGAAGACGTCCAGCGCCAGGGCCAGCGAGGCGGCGAAGGTGACGGCGCCGGTGGCCACGTTGAGCCAGCCGGCCAGCGCGCGGTGGCCGGTAAAGGCGAGCAGCAGCCCGCCGACCAGCGGCGCCAGCAGGGTGATTTCGAGCATCATCATGGCTGCTCCACCTCCGCCGCTTCCGGCAAGGGCATCGCCTCGTCCGTCTCGGACAGCCCGTTGAGGTGGCTGACGTCGAGCGAGTCGAACGAGTCGCGCAGGTGGAAGAAGAACACCCCGAACACGATGGAGGCGACCATGACGTCGAAGGCGACGCCGAGTTCGACAATCAGCGGCATGCCATAGGTCGATACCACGGCGGCGAAGAACAGCCCGTTCTCCATCGACATGAAGCCGATCACCTGCGCCATCGCCGTCTTGCGGGTTGTCATGATCAGCATGCCAAGCAGCTCTACGGCAATACTGACGGCGATGGTGTTGCGCGTGGCCAGGCCGGACAGGTGTACGACCGGTACGGCAATGAAGTAGCTAAACATCACCAGAGCGGCACCACCCAGCAATAACAGGGAGGGATTGGCAATCGCCTCGGCCTCGTAATTCATGTTGAGACGCACGCTCAAGCGGTAAAGCAACCAGGGGATCAGCACGACCTTGAGCCCGACGGTGAGCGCCGCTGAAACATAGAGATGGGGGTGGTCGGAAACCATGGCCACCAATATGGTCACCACCGCCAGCAGCAATCCCTGCCAGGCAAAGGTGAAGATCAACTGCACGATACGCGTCTGGGCGAGCATGGCGAACGAAGTGAACAGCACCAGTGCAGCGAACAGGATGATGGCCTGATTGTAGATGCCGAGACTGGTCAGTTCCATTTTAGTATGCTCACACGCATTAACCACCCGTTTCCAGCACAATGCTGGTCAACATACCGAGCAGGGACAGCAAAAAAGCGAAACCCAGAAACTGCGGCACCCGGAACAGGCGCATCTTGGCCAGCACCGTTTCCCAAGTGACCAGCACCACGGCAAGCAACATCGCTTTGGCCGTGACGGCGACGATGCCAAGCGCCAGCGCGCCGGCAGTGAACTCGCGTGCAATGCCCCAGGGGAAGAATAAGTCAACGATCAGCACCGTATAGATCAACAGTTTGACCTGCGAGGCCCACTCGATCAGCGCCAGGTGGCGGCCGCCGTATTCCAGGATCATGGCTTCGTGCAGCATGGTCAGCTCGAGGTGGGTGGCCGGGTTATCCACCGGGATGCGGCCGCTTTCGGCCACTGCCACCATGGCCAGCGCGAACAGGGAAAACAGGAACGACGGGCGCAGCACCAGCCCCGCCTGCAATACAAATTCTGTGGCTGCCGACAGATTGGTAGTGCCCGCTGTCATCGACAAAGTGAACACTACTAACAGCATGGCCGGCTCGGCCAGCGCGGCGACCGTCATTTCGCGCGAGGCGCCCATGCCGCCGAAGGCGGTACCGATGTCGAGGGCGGCCAGCGCGGTGAAGAAGCGCGCCAGCGCAAAAAATCCGACCAGCACGATCATGTCGGCGATGGCGGCGGTGGGCAGGTGCACAACGATGAGCGGCACTGCAGCGGCGGCGAGCAGGGTCGCGCCGAAAACGATGTAGGGGGTGGCGCGAAACAGCCAGGAGGCGTTCGCGGCCAGTACCATATCTTTCTGCAACAGTTTGGCCAGATCGCGATAGGGCTGCCACACGACGGGCGCCGCACGGTTCTGCATGTGGCACTTAAGGCGTTTCACCCAGCCTGCCAACAGCGGTGCGGCAGCGACGAAAATAAGGGTCTGCACCGCCGCCAGCATCCATGCGATCCACAGACTATTCATATACTGACTATCCATAACAGGAAAATGAGCGTCCAGAACGAGTATTTCAGGTAGGTATGGATGCTGCCGGTCTGAATAAATCCGATACGCCGCGCGGCCTCCAGCACCAGGCTGCCGATCGGCAGATACACCTTGAACCAGGACCAGTCTTGCACATGCAGGTAGTGGTTGATACCGGTCACACGCCGGATCGGCCCGACACCGACCGTGCTGGTCTCAACCGATTCCTCGACCTTCCACACCGCGCCAAAAATGCGCCGTATCGGCTGGGTGAAAGCGGTAGAGGTGTACTCCATGCGGTGATTGAGCTGACCGAAGCCGCAGTCCCATGGGGAACAACGGCGAGTAGGCACGGCCCCCCGTTTGAGGAACAGGTAGCCCAGGCCAAACACCAGGATCAGTGCCAGCATGACAAAGGGCGCCGAATAGGAAGCGACATCGGGCGAGACCGGCGTCAGCCACAACCAACCCTGCGCGGTGGCTGACGGCAGTGCGCTGTGCACCAGCAATTGCGTGATCGGCGCCATGGCCTCGATCATCGGTACCGGCAGAATGCCCAGTACCAGGCACAGCACCGCCAGCAGCCCCATACCAAGCAACATTCCCCTGGGCACCTCGCGGGCGTGGGCGACATGGCGGGAACGCGGCCTGCCGAGAAAGGCAATACCAAAGGCTTTGACAAAACAGGCGGCGGCCAGCGCGCCGGTGAGGGCGAGCAGCGCGGCGGCAATCGGCATGATCATGCGCAGCACGCCGTTGTCCAGCGCCGGCGCCTGCAAGGCGG
>CAZSIO010000073.1:0-5943 GCA_964606865.1 uncultured Sideroxydans sp. | reverse complement strand
ATTTTTCGGCCAGGTGCACGAGGCGGTGCCGGCCATCGTCGAGATCAAGGACTATATGGCGGCGCACCCAAGCGCCTTGCTCGCCGGTCTGGAGCATCTGGACGAGCGCTATCTGAAGGCAGTCGGCTACGCCACGAAAGCCAATCGCGGCACGCGCCCGAAGATGGTGCTGATCGCGGACGTCGTCAGCGACGATGAACGCGGCGCGGGCGAGGCCGCCTCGGAGATCGTGCGTCTGGCCAATCTGCGCCACGGCGAAGGCTTCATCGCCGTATCGAGCGAAGCACGCAAGAAATTCTGGCTCGACCGCGCGCGCACCGCCGCCATCGCCAAACACACCAACGCCTTCAAGATCAACGAGGACGTGGTCATTCCGCTGCCGCGCATGGGCGATTACTGCGACGGCGTGGAGCGCATCAACATCGAACTGTCGCTGCACAACAAACTCAAGCTGCTGGACGCGCTGGATCAGTTCTGCCACGGCGAGCTGCCGCTGCGCTATCAGGATGATGAACAGCTGGGCGCGCGCGAACTGCTGGGCGAGCGCCCGCAGGCCGCGCGCCAGCTACTCGCCGACGTGCGCACACGCTGGACGTGGCTGCGCGACAATCTCGACCAACCCAGTTCAGGATTGGAAGACGATGTAGTTCGGGTTTCAACCCGACAAGTCGGGTTGAAACCCGAACTACAGGTTGGCGCGCCATCGGTTTTCCAGGCGCTGCAAGACCACACCCTGCGCGCCTCATGGAAGCGCGAACTGCGCGAACCGCTGCGCCAGATATTCAGCGGCGCCACCTATCAGCCCATCCTCGACGAATGCAACGCGATCCACCAGCGCGTGCTGAAAGGGCGCGTGTTCGTCGCCCTGCACATGCACGCCGGCGACGGCAACGTGCACACCAATATCCCGGTCAACTCCGACGATTACGCCATGCTGCAGCAGGCCTACGGCGCGGTGGACCGCATCATGCAACTGGCCAAGGACCTGGGCGGGGTGATCTCGGGCGAGCACGGCATCGGCATCACCAAGTTCGATTTTCTTGAGACGCAAGAGATCGCGCCTTTCATCGCCTACAAGAAAAAAATCGATCCGGAAGGGCGTTTCAACAAAGGCAAACTGTTGCCGGGCAGCAATCTCGAACGCGCCTACACGCCCAGTTTCAACCTGATGGAGATGGAAAGCCTGATCCTGGAGCAGAGCGCGCTGGGCGAGATCTCCGATTCGATCAAGGATTGCCTGCGCTGCGGCAAGTGCAAGCCGGTGTGCAGCACCCATGTGCCGCGCGCCAATTTGCTGTATTCGCCGCGCAACAAGATCCTCGCCACTTCATTGCTGATTGAAGCCTTCCTCTACGAAGAGCAAACACGGCGCGGCGTTTCCATCGCCCACTTCGACGAGTTCAATGATGTCGCCGACCACTGCACCACCTGCCATCGCTGCGAAAAGCCGTGTCCGGTGGATATCGATTTTGGCGATGTGTCGGTGGCGATGCGCAATTTTTTGCGCAAGCAGGGCAAGAAGAATTTCAATCCGATCACCGCCACGTCGATGCTGTTTCTCAACGCCACCGATCCGTTCACCATCAAGCTGGTGCGCAAGGTGATGATCGAATGGGCCTACCAGGGCCAGCGTCTGGCGCACCGCATCGCCAAACACCTCGGCCTGTTCAAGGTGCAGGTCAAGCATCCTCCGGCCAGCGTGGGCAAGCCGTCGCTCACCTCACAGGTGATCCACTTCGTCAACAAGCCGATGCCGGGAGGGTTGCCAAAAAAGACCGCGCGCGCGTTGCTCGATATCGAGGACGACAGCGTGGTGCCGGTGATCCGCAATCCGCTCAAGGTCAATGAAGATTCCGAAGCGGTATTCTATTTCCCCGGTTGCGGCTCGGAGCGCCTGTTCGGCGAGGTCGGTCTGGCGACGCAGGCGATGTTGTACGACATCGGCACCATCACCGTGCTGCCGCCCGGCTATCTGTGCTGCGGTTATCCGCAGAACGCCTCGGGCCTGGGCAACAAGGCCGACCAGATCACCACCGACAACCGCGTGCTGTTCCACCGCGTCGCCAACACGCTCAATTATCTGGACATCAAGACCGTGATCGTGTCCTGCGGCACCTGCATGGATCAGTTGCTCAAATACGAATTCGGCAAAATCTTCCCCGGCTGCCGCCTGCTCGACATCCACGAATATCTGCTGGAGAAGGGCATCAAACTGGAACAGGCGACGGGCGTGCGTTATCTGTACCACGACCCCTGCCACTCGCCGATGAAGACCTATGCACCGCTCAAGGTGGTGAGCGAGTTGATGGCCACCGCGGTGCCGCTGAACGACCGTTGCTGCGGCGAATCCGGCACCTTCGGCGTGGCGCTGCCGCACATCGCCACCCAGGTGCGCTTCCGCAAGGAAGAGGAGTTGCGCAAGGGGGCGGCGGCGTTGCGCAACGATGGCTACGCGGGCGAGGTCAAAGTGCTCACCTCCTGTCCGGCTTGCCAACAGGGATTGTCGCGCTACGCGGATGATGCGAATATCGGCACCGACTACATCGTGGTCGAAATGGCGAAGCATTTGCTGGGGCCGACCTGGCTGGAGTCATATATCTCGCAAGCGAACGCCGGCGGCATTGAGCGCGTGTTGCTATAAGGAAAGCATCCATGCTGTCACTGGAACCCACTGACGATCGTGCCCATCCTGCTTTTCGGGATGTCGCCGCCTGTCACAAGTGGCTGGGACAGTTGCAACTCACCAACCTGAATCTGGCCCAGTCCAGCCTGCGCAGCGAACTCGATGAATTGAACCGCCTGACCCTGTCAGGAAAAGCGCGCCTGAATATCCTCGAAGCCTTGCGCGAGACGGTCGCCCAGGTACAGAACGACTTCGCCAAAAAACTGGTCGGCAAAGCGCTGCCGCTGGCGGACGAAGAACTCGACCTGCTGCTCTCCCTCGCCGACTTGTGGCAAGCCATGTTGCACGGCTATTTGCGTTGTATCGAAAGCAGTGGGATGGGAGCCTTGCTATATCAGCGGTGCCTGTTTTATGCCCGGTGTAGATTAACCGCTTTTACTGCGGCCGGTTACGCGCCGGACCCACGCAGCTGGCAGCAGTTGCACGCCCTCTACGCCGCCATCGAAGCATCGCCGCTGCGGCGGGAGGTGGTGCGCGATCCGTACTTCCACGACAACCTGCCGGTGACTTGCCAGACCCTGTATCTGGCGACTTTGCTCATGCATCACGCGCGCTTGCTCGGCCTGCCCCGCAGCCAGCTGCACTTGGCCGAACATTGGCTGCTGCACTGGCCCGACACCTTGGCCCTGGTTGCAAGCTCCAATCTAAGCAAGGGGGATGCGCCGCCACTCGTCGTCGATCTGCACGGGCAGCAAGGTCTGCGCAGTCTGGCCTATGCGCAGCGCAGCGACAGCCTGCGTTTCCTGCCGCTGGTCCCGCTGTCGAAGCAGATCAGGGTCAAGACCATCCTGCTCAAGCAGGGACAGACCCCGCGCCAACTCGAATTGGGCGATTCCTTATCAACCCAGGATTGCATCGCGCTGCTGGATAAGCTCCATGCCGGCTGGTGTGATGCGCGCGATGACTCGCTGGCCGATGTCCCGCGCCAGACAGAGAGCGTGCATCTGTGTGCGGGGCTGGAAAAAAGTTATGGGCAGATCGCACAAAAACCGTTCAAACCGGTGAAGGACGTAAGCAAAGCAGTGCGCGATGCGCAGCAACAGATCGCCACTTTTGGCCGCGAGCTGGATCAGACCGGACAACACAGGTTACAGGAACTCGGTTTCGTGCCGGAAGAATGGCAGGTGGAAAGTAGCGGCCTGCTCCAGGCCAGGCTGTTGCGTCTGCACCGCTCCGGCGAGCGGCTTGCGCCGCGGCAGATCGTCATCGTGTTTGCGCCCGAAAGTGATGGCTACAAAGCGGGTATGGTGCGGCAAATTGAAGTCACCCAGGGCGGCCTGTTGTATGTGATCGTGCATTTCCTGCCGGGCAAGCCGCAAGCGGTAATCGCGCAGGCGACCGCCACCGATCAGCCGCTGGTGCAACCCAGTTCCACACCGGCCCTGCTCCTGCCGGCGCTGGACGATCTGCACATCCCGGCCAGTCTGATTCTGCCGCGCGGCTGGTTTATGGCCGTGCGCGAAATGGAACTCACTGCCCCCGACCGCAGCAAACACAAAATCATCCTTGGCATCAGCGTGGAAACCGGCAGTGACTACGAGCGGGTCAGTTTCAAGCTGGTGTAGCGGGCCACTCGCGCGCGCTCCATTCCAGCAAGGCGGATGCCGGCATCGGCTTGGAGATACCATAACCCTGAACGATGGGGCAACCCATCTCCAGTAGTGCCTGAAAGTGCGCTGCATGCTCGGCTCCTTCCGCCACCACGGTGCGATCAAAGGCATGCGCCAGCCCGATGATGCCTTGCACGATGGCGTGGGCACCCTTCTCTTCCAGCATGACGCGCACAAAAGACTGGTCGATCTTCAGTGCATCGACTTCGAGCTTGCTCAAACAAGTGAGCGGCGAGTAGCCGGTGCCGAAATCATCCAGCGCAAACCCCACCCCGAATGCGCGGCAGATCCTGATGATCTCGCCCACCCGCGCAATATCTTCCAGCGCGACCGTCTCCAGCACTTCGATTTGCAGGCAGCGGTGGCAAGGTCGCGGGCAGCAATGTTGCATCTCGTCGCGCAGTTTGTTGATGAAATCGGCAGACTGCAGGTGATAGGCGGAAATGTTGATGCTGACCTCGACATCATGCCCGTCCTGGCGCCACTGGCGCAATTGCGCGCAGGCACTGGCGATGACCCAGTTGCCCAGCTCGATTTCCAGCTCGGTATTTTCGATCACACGCAGAAATTCTTCCGGCTGCAACAGCCCCCGCTGCGCATGGTGCCAGCGGATCAACGCTTCCGCACCCACCATGCGCCGCGCCGCCAGATCAACTTTGGGCTGGTAATACAACTCGAATTCCCCGTGCTGTAGTCCGTGCCGAATCTGTTGCAACAAGGCATGGTGCGAACGGGCACGCTGGTCGTTTTTGGCATCGAACAGGTGATAACGGTTCTTGCCGGACTGCTTGGCGATGTACATGGCCTGATCGGCATGGTGCAGCAGCGTGTCCGCATCCTGTTCGTCTTCCGGATAAAGCGAGACACCGATGCTGGCACTGATACGCAGTGATTTCTCCCGCAACTGAACCGGCTGGTTGATCGCCAGCAGCAGCCGATGGAGACTGCTGACACACTCTTCCGGTGCCTGCAACCCAACCAGTAACAGCACGAACTCGTCGCCGCCGAGACGCGCAACCGTATCATCTTCGCGGATGGTTTCCTTGATGCGCCGCGTGACCTCAACCAGCACTTGATCTCCCGCTTCGTGGCCGAAGTTATCATTGACCGACTTGAAACCGTCCAGATCGAGATAACACACCGCCATCAATCCCTGTTCGCGCTTGGTGCGGGCCAGCGCCTGCGCCAGGCGGTCTGCCAGCAGCATCCGATTAGGAACCCCGGTCAGCACGTCGAAGTGGGCGATATTCTCCAACTGTTTCTCCTGCTCGAGGTGTTCGCTGCGCACCTTTTCGAAGTTGTACAGCACGGCAAACAGGATGGAGAGATAGAGACAGGCTGCAGTGATCTCAAAGGTCGAATAGGCGTCCGGGAACCACGGCAGAAGATGGCCTGCCAGGATCATCGCCACGACTGCCAGCAACCAGCGCAGGCCAATCCGCGCGCCCTGCAAATAGAACGCCCCGGCCACGAACGGGAAAAATACCCCGATGCGAACGGTATTGTCATGCAGGAATAAATAGACCAGCGAAGCGCCGACGAAGACCGCCCCCAGCGCCAGATTGGCAATCCGCTCGACCTGCTCGGGTCGGCGCTTGAGCAGAAACAGACAAAACAGGCTGACGACCACGATCAGCATATTGACCATAC
>CAZSIO010000072.1:0-5970 GCA_964606865.1 uncultured Sideroxydans sp. | reverse complement strand
GCAGCAACGAGTTCAGGAAACGCGCGAACTGATCCTGGTTTGATGCCGCAATAAAAAAGAGCCGCTGCGAAGCGGCTCTTTTGTTTTTGTCATTCCGGCCGGCGCCGGAATGACAGCGGGTTAGAGCTTTTCCACGCTATACATTGCCACCAGCCGATGGGTTTCGCCCGGCGCGACGGTGACGGCATTCTCCATCGCGTTGCCGCTTTCCACGCACACCATGTCGCGGTGCAGTTTCGGGCCGAAGTCGCCCATCTTTTCGGCCTTTTCCGTCCACGGGTTCCATACCACGGTGGAGCGGCTGCCTTCCTTGTGGATGCGGATGGCGCGCTTCAGTCCCTTGTCCTCGATCACGCAATCGGCGGCGGTGTTGACATACACCCGATCCACTTCGCTTTCGATGACGATGCCGTCCTGCTGGGTGCGGCGGGTGGTTGCGCCAACCTTGTCGATGTACTCGCAACCTTCCAGGCCGCGGATGGTCATGTTGCCGACATCGCTGATCTGCAAATAGGTGTGCAGGGCTTCGCCCAGTTCGAACGGCGCGGTACCGGTGTTGGCGGTGATCAGCTCCACGCGCAACGCCTTGCCCACCGTCACTTCCAGTTGGGCGGTCGAGGGATGCGGCCATTGTGCGCGGGTGGTGTCATTCTCGATCAGACCGAAGCGCAGAAAGGTCGAACCATCTTCCAGCGCTTTGGTGTCCAGCAGTTCCCACGGCACGGTGCGCGCAAAGCCGTGGCCGGGCAGTTTGCTGTCGGTCTGGTGCGGGCCGAACCACGGCCAACAGATCGGCACGCCGCCGCGGATGGATTTGCCCGGCGCAAATTTTGCCAGGGGCGACAGCCAGATCACCGGTTCCTCGCCGCGCGGTTGAAAGGTGGCGACATGCGCGCCTTGCAGGGCAATGTTGGCCAGCGCGTGCTGGTTGGCGACTTCGGCGATGATCATACCGTCGGCGATTTCCCGCAGTTGCACATGGTTCTCGATGGCGTGTTTCTGGTTAAGCAAGTTTAAGACAGACATTTTCTCCTCCTTATAAAATCAGTTCTGCTCTGCCGGCGGCGAAGTTTTTAGCACTTCTTCCAGTGTAGTGAGTCCGGCCGCGACCTTCTGCGCGCCGGAGATGCGTAACGGTTTCATGCCTTCGCGGTTGGCTTGTTCGCGCAGTATGGCAATATTGGTTTCGGCGTTGATGATTTTGCGCAGTTCCGGAGACATGAGCAGGATCTCGTAGATGCCGATACGCCCGGAATAGCCGGTCATGCGGCATTCGAGGCAGCCTTGCGGGCGCTGCAATTGCTTCGGTCTGGCTGCCTTCCACGGTGCGACCAGATGATCCCACAGTTCGTTATCGCTATCCTGTGCAGGCTGGGGCTGTTTGCAGTGCGGACATAGCGTGCGTACCAGACGTTGCGCCATCACGCCAAGCAACGTGGCGTTGAGCAAATAGGGCGGGATGCCCAGATCGAGCAGGCGGGTGATGGCGGAGGGCGCGTCGTTGGTGTGCAGGGTGGACAGCACCAGATGGCCGGTCAGCGCGGCCTGAATCGCCATTTCCGCCGTCTCCAGATCGCGGATTTCGCCGATCATAATGATGTCCGGATCCTGCCGCATCAGGGCGCGCACGCCGTCGGCAAAGGTCAGGTCGATGCCTGGTTGCACCTGCATCTGATTGAACGCGGGCTCGATCATTTCGATCGGGTCTTCCAGCGTGCATACATTCACTTCCGGCGTCGCCAGTTGTTTCAGGGTCGAATACAGCGTGGTGGTTTTGCCGGAGCCGGTGGGGCCGGTGACGAGGATGATGCCATTCGGCCTGGATGTCATCTGCGCCCAGCGCGCGCGGTCATCGTCGGAAAAACCCAATTCGGAAAAGTCGCGCACCAGCACTTCCGGATCAAAAATGCGCATCACCAGTTTTTCGCCGAAGGCCGTGGGCAAGGTAGACAGGCGCAGTTCGATTTCGTCGCCCGCTTCGGTGCGGGTCTTGATGCGTCCGTCCTGCGGCCGGCGTTTCTCCATCAGGTCCATGCGCCCAAGCAGTTTAATGCGGCTGGTCATTGCGGTGACGACCGACATCGGCAGTTGATGCACCTGATGCAGCACACCGTCGATGCGGAAGCGCACCAGGCCGACTTCGCGGCGCGGCTCAATGTGAATATCCGAAGCGCGCTGGTCGAAGGCGTACTGCCACAGCCAGTCCACGATGTGCACGATGTGCTGGTCGTCGGCGTCGAACTGTTTCTTGGTCTTGCCCAGTTCGACCAGTTGCTCGAACGAGGCGAGGTTGGAGGCGTTGGGCGTGGCTCTGGTTGCGCTCTTCACCGAGCGCGCCAGATTGTAGAACTCGACCAGATAACGGTTGATGTCGGCCGGCGAAGCGATCACCCGGCGGATGTTTTTGCGCGAGGTGTGTTCAAGCGTGCTTTCCCACGCGCGCAGGAAGGGTTCGGCCGTCGCCACCACCAGATCATCGTCCTCGATGCGAATCGGCATGATGGCGAAGCGGTTGGCATAATCGATCGACATCAAGTCGGTGAGGTTGGAAAAATCGATCTTGAGCGGATCGATGTGGAAATACTCCAGCGCGAATTTCTTCGCCATCCACTCGGTCAGAAACTCCGGCGTGAGTTTGTGATGGGGGGGGAGTTGCGATTTCCAGCCCTTGCCGGAAATGATTATCAGCGGATGCTTATCTTCCCGATGGATACGGCGTTCGGCAATGAGCGCATCGGCATCAGACTGGTTGACCATGCCATCGGTAACCAGCAGACCGAGCAGCTCGGCAAGTTTGAGTTTGTGTTCTGCGGTTTTAGGGGCGGCCATATTCAGTTTTCCGCGCGCCGACAGGATGCCGTATCAAGATGGGTTGCATCTTATCAGGAATCATCCGTGCGGGCATTTTGCCGGCGGGCAGATCATCCGGTTTCAGCGCGGGAGTACCTGCCTGAACGGGCGCACGGCGACTTGCGCATACACACCGGCAGCGACATAGGGGTCGGCGGCAGCCCAGGTTTCGGCGGCAGCGAGCGAATCGAACTCGGCGACGATCAGGCTGCCGCTGAAACCGGCCTGCCCGGGGTCGGGCGCATCGACGGCGGGGAAGGGGCCGGCCAGCACCAACCGGCCTGTGTCCTGCAGGGCATTGAGCCGGGCAAGATGTTCCGGGCGCGCCGCCAAACGTCGCTCCAGACTATTTTCAACGTCCTGTCCAAAGATGGCATACAGCATGTCAGGATTCCTTTTTGTCTTCTTCTACATATTTCGACAGCAGCGCGGCTTGCGCCAGGATGAACACCAGCATGATGCCGGTGGCGCCGAACAGTTTGAAATTCACCCAGCCCTCGGTGCTGAAGTTGTAGGCGACATACAAGTTGAGAATACCGAGCAGGGCGAAGAAGGCGCTCCACGACAGATTCAGGCGGTGCCAGACAAAATCGGGCAGGGCCATCTTTTCCTGCAACAGGCTGCGCATCAGATTCTTCTTCAGTACGATGGCGGAAAACAGCAGTGCCACGGCGAAGAACCAGTAGAGGATGGTCGGTTTCCATTTGATGAAAGTCTCGTCGTGCAGCAGCAGGGTGGCGCCGCCAAACACGGTGATGATGCCCAGACTCACCCACAGCATGGTATCAACCTTGCCATGCCGGTATTTCACCCAGCCGACCTGGACGAACGTGGCGACGATGGCGGTGGCCGTGGCGGCGAACACCCCGGCGATCTTGAACACAATGAAGAACAGGATGACGGGGAATAGATCGAACAGCAGTTTCATTTTCTATTTTTGGAAGTAGGATGGGTAGAGCATTACGATACCCATCGTTATTTTCTATCGAGGGCAAGTGAGGCGGAGTTGATGCAGAAGCGCAGCCCGGTGGGCTCCGGCCCGTCCTCGAACACATGGCCCAGATGCGCATCGCAATTGGCGCAGTTGACCGCGATGCGCCCCATGCCAAGCGGATCCTCATCGTCGTAGTCCAGCGCTTCTTCATCCACGGGTTGCCAGAAACTCGGCCAGCCGGTGCCGGATTCATATTTGGTCACGGCATCGAACAGCGGCGCGCCGCAGCAGATGCAGCGATACACGCCGGCATCGTGGCAGTCCCAGTACTCGCCGGTGAAGGCGGGCTCGGTGCCGCACTCGCGGCAGATCTCATACTGCTCCGCTGTCAGCTCCTCGCGCCACTCGGCTTCAGTCTTGTCTTGCGGGTCGGTCACAGCACTTCGCCCGCATGATCGGCCAGACGCGAGCGCTCGCCGCGTTGCAGCGTGACATGGCCGCTGTGCGCCCAGCCTTTGAAGCGGTCCACCACGTAGGTCAGGCCGGAACTGCCTTCGGTCAGATAAGGGGTGTCGATCTGCGCGATGTTGCCCATGCACACCACCTTGGTGCCGGGGCCGGCGCGGGTGATCAGCGTCTTCATCTGTTTTGGCGTGAGGTTCTGCGCCTCGTCGATGATGAGAAACTTGTTGAGGAAGGTGCGCCCGCGCATGAAGTTGAGCGACTTGATCTTGATGCGCGAGCGGATCAGGTCGCGCGTCGCGGCGCGGCCCCATTCGCCGCCTTCCTCGCTGGACTGGTTCAGCACGTCCAGGTTGTCGTCCAGCGCGCCCATCCAGGGTGACATCTTCTCTTCCTCGGTGCCCGGCAGGAAGCCGATGTCTTCGCCCACCGACACCGTGACGCGGGTCATGATGATCTCGGAATAGATTTTTTGTTCCAGCACCTGCATCAGTCCGGCGGCCAGCGTCAGCAGGGTCTTGCCGGTCCCTGCCTGGCCCAGCAGGGTGACGAAATCGATCTCCGGGTTCATCAGCAGGTTGAGCACAAAATTCTGCTCGCGGTTGCGCGCGGTGATGCCCCAGATCGCGTTCTTGCTGTGCGTGTAGTCGGTGACGGTGAGCAGGGTGGCGGTGTCGTCTATTTGTGCCGCGACCACCGCGTAAAACGGTTTTTCCGCGCCGTCCTGATAGACGAACTCGTTCACCAGCAGATCGCGGCACAACGGCCCTTTGATGCTGTAGAAAGTCTGGCTGCCCTGCGTGCCGGACTTCATGTCCTTGCCGTGCGATTCCCAGAAATCGGCGGGCAGTTCGCGCACGCCGGCATACAACAGATCGGTGTCTTCCAGTACTTTGTCGTTGAAATAATCCTGTGCCGACAAACCCAGCGCGCGCGCCTTGATGCGCATGTTGATGTCTTTGCTGACCAGGGTGACCTGGCGTTTGGCATGCTGCCGGTGCAGATAGGCGACCACGCCGAGGATGGCGTTATCCGCCTTGCCGTGTGCCAGATTCTCCGGTAATTCATGCGTGATGAATTCGGTCTGCAGGAACAGACGGCCGGTCGCATTCTTGTTGCCCAGGGCATCCAGTGGCGCCCCGGCATCAATGCTGTCTTCGGATTCGCTGACCAGGTTGTCGAGGAAACGGCTGGCCTGGCGCGCGTTGCGTGCCACTTCCGACATCCCCTTTTTATTGTTATCCAGCTCTTCCAGCACGAACATCGGCAGATAGATGTCGTGTTCCTCGAAACGGAACAGGCTGGTCGGATCATGCATCAGCACGTTGGTATCCAGCACGAACAGCTTGGTGTCTTTTTGCGCGATTGCTTTACGGGCGTTCATGGTGTCCTTTACAGAGTTTGCACAAAGGCGAGTACTTCCTGCGCGTGACCGTCCGCCTTGAGGCCGCGCCATTCCTTGCGGAGGTTGCCTTTTTTGTCGAGCACGAACGTGCTGCGCTCGATGCCGCGTACCTGCTTGCCGTACATCATCTTCTGTTTCATCACCCCGAACAGATTGCACACTGTTTCGTCCGCATCGGAGAGCAGGGCGAAAGGCAGGGTGAACTTTGCCTTGAAATTTTCGTGCGACTTGATGCTGTCGCGCGACACCCCCACGATCTCGCATCCCGCCTGCTGAAATCCCGCATACAGATCGCGGAACTGCTGCGCCTCGGTGGTGC
>CAZSIO010000071.1:3965-5997 GCA_964606865.1 uncultured Sideroxydans sp. | reverse complement strand
ACACATCCACCAGCAGTTGCAGGAAAGCGAAGTGCGCTACCGCACTGCCTTTTACACCAGCCCGGATTCGATCAACATCAACCACCTGGAAGACGGCCTGTACCTCGATGTCAATGCGGGGTTCGAACGGATCAGCGGCTGGCAGCGCGACGAGGTCATCGGCAAGACTTCTTCCGAGATCAACATCTGGCACAACGCGGCGGATCGCCAGCGGCTGGTGGAGGCGCTGCGGCGCGACGGTTTCTGCGAAAACCTGGAAGCGGAATTCGTCCTGAAGGACGGTCGCATCATTACCGGACTGATGTCGGCCAGGGTCATCGAAATCGACGGTGTGCCGTGCCTCCTCAACATCACCCGCGACATCAGCGAACAGAAACAGACGCAGGCGAAAATCACCCAACTGGCTTATTTCGATCAGCTGACCGGCCTGCCCAACCGCAGCCTGCTGAACGAGCGCTTCAGCTACGCCTTCAGTCTGGCGCAACGCAGTGGCGCCCCCTTGGCGGTGATGTTTCTTGACCTCGACCACTTCAAGAATATCAACGACACCCTGGGCCACAGTATCGGCGACCAATTCCTGATCGAGGTAGCCCAGCGCCTGAAGGCCGCCCTGCGCGAGGAAGACACCGTATCGCGGCTGGGGGGTGATGAGTTCATTCTGGTGTTTCCCGGAACGGATGCAGACGGCGCGGCAATCGTCGCCAGCAAGCTAATCGAAACCGTCTCAAAACCATACATGATCAACGAACATGAGCTCATCGGCACCCCCTCCATCGGGATTGCAATCTATCCTGATGACGGAAATAACCTTGAAGTGCTGCTGAAAAATGCGGACGCCGCCATGTACCGCGTCAAGCGCGACAGCCGCAACGATTTCCGCTTCTTTACCGCCGAGATGCAGGCGCACTCCGAACGCAATTTGCAATTGGTCAATGCGCTGCGCCACGCATTGGCGCGCAACGAACTGGTATTGCACTACCAGCCGCAGGTGGCGATGAATGATGGCCGCATCATTGGAGCGGAGGCCTTGCTGCGCTGGCAACACCCCGAACTTGGCATGATCTCCCCCGCCGAATTCATTCCCATCGCCGAGGACAGCGGGCAGATCATCGCCATCGGCGAATGGGTGTTGCGCACTGCAGTCAACCAGGTAAAAACCTGGCAGCGCAATGGCCTGCCTGCGATGGTCATCGCGGTGAACCTGTCCGCCATCCAGTTCCGCCAACCCGATCTGCCCGAACTGGTCTCGCGCATCCTGGATGAAGCGCAACTGGCACCCGAGTATCTTGAGCTGGAGTTGACCGAAGCAGTGGCGATGGATGATCCACAAACGGCGGTGAGCATCATGGATAAGCTGTTTGCACGCGGTATCCGCATGTCCATCGATGATTTCGGCACGGGCTACTCTTCCCTGAGTTATCTGAAACGCTTCAAGGTGTACAAGCTGAAGATCGATCAATCCTTCGTGCGCAACATCAGCGACAACCCTGAAGACAAAGCCATCGTCACCACCATCATCAATCTGGCCAGTAGCCTAGGCATGCACACCGTCGCCGAGGGCGTGGAAACGGCCGGCCAACTAGCCTTCCTGCGCCTGCAGGGCTGTGACGAGGTGCAGGGCTATTATTTCAGCAAGCCGTTGCCCAAAGCAGACTTCGAGTCCTTCGTGGACAAGCAGCCATAAACGGGAGAAATGCATGTACATCCACTGGGAAAAAGAACTGGAGCTGGGCAACGACCTGATCGATACGCAACACCGCATCCTGGTCTTGCTCTGTCGCAAGCTGGACATTGCGATCAAGTCCAATGAGTCTGAACAGACGCTGCGCTGGGTGATGCTCGAATTGCGCAAATTCACCGAGTTCCACTTCATCAGCGAAGAGAATCTGATGCATGAGATCGGCTATCCCGGCGTGGATGAACATTCACTCATTCACAGCGACCTGCTGGCACAACTGGACATGGCGATGGCCAAGATCGCGCACCACAAGGAATTCCCCGACGACCTCCTGTTCTTTCTGAATAAATGGCT
>CAZSIO010000071.1:0-3865 GCA_964606865.1 uncultured Sideroxydans sp. | reverse complement strand
GCCTTCTTCCTTTCGGACCGCACCGGCATCACCGTGGAAAAACTGGGGCGCAGCATGCTGAGCCAGTTCGACGGCATTGAATTCAATCAGGTCACCCTGCCTTTTATCGATTCAGTCGAAAAAGCGCGCAACGCGGTTGACCGCATCAACCAGGCGGCGCAGGCAGACGGACACCGTGCCATCGTGTTCAGCACGCTGATCGTGGCCGAGATTCATGACATTATCGAACAAGCGGATGCGCTAATCCTCGACCTGTTCGAGCGTTTCATCGTCCCGCTCGAGGATGAGCTGGGCATCCAGTCATCGCATGCGATCGGTCGCCCGCACGAGACCGGGATGCATTACAACGAACGCATGGACGCGGTGAATTACGCGCTCAACCACGACGATGGCGGCATCTCGCGCGAGCTGGAACGGGCACAGATCATCCTGGTCGGCGTATCGCGTTCCGGCAAATCGCCCACTTCGCTTTACCTGGCGCTGCAATTCGGCATCTTTGCCGCCAACTACCCGCTGGTACCGGAAGATTTCGAGAACAAGTCGCTGCCGTCGGCGCTCAAGCCGCTGCTCGCCAAGGTGCGCGGACTGACTATTCAACCGGAACGCCTGGCGCAGATTCGTGCCGAGCGGATGCCGAACAGCCGCTATGCCTCGCTGGATAATTGCAGAAGAGAAATCCGGCAGGCGGAGGCATTGATGCGCAGCGCAAACATTCCGATGCTGGATGTCACCACCATCTCGGTGGAAGAGATCGCCACCACGTTGTTGCACCAGACCGGATTGAAACGCTGATGATCATAGGGCGAGGAGCGCCAGCACAATGAAAAGGCTGCCTCGCCCAAGATCATCCCCCACCCCAACCCTCCCCCGGAGGGAGAGGGAGCAAAGGGGCTTCGCGTATTTTTGTTAACGTCTCTGACGTGCTGCCTCAAACAGACACACCGCCGCGGCCGCCGCCGCATTCAGCGATTCGACCCTGCCGGGCATTGGAATGATGAACCGTTCCTGCACGGCGTCCTGCAAACCCTGCGACAGCCCCGCCCCTTCGTTGCCGATCGCAAACCCGATCTTTCCGCGCAAGTTGCAGGCGTAGAGCGAGCGCTCTGCCTGCAGGGACGCCGCCAGTATCTTGCCGGTGAATTCTCCGGCGACGCGGATGAGATCGGCATGCTCGTGAATGCTCAGGCAAAAATGACCGCCCATGCCGGCGCGCAATACCTTGGGCGACCACGCATCGGCGCAGCCGGACGACAGGAACACCGCATCGCAACCCGCAGCGGCCGCACTGCGCAGGATGGAGCCGAGATTGCCGGGGTCCTGGAGGTCTTCCAGAAGCACTGTCCATTGGCTGTCCGCGGCTGTTGTCGAGGGCGGCGAGACGGCGATCAATGCCAGCAAACCATTGGGTGTCTTGAGGTCGGAAAGCTGGGCGAACAGGGCATCATCGAGCACGGTGCAGGGAATATCCGCGCAGCGTGCGCGCAACGCCCCGATCTCCGCATCGTGCAGCGCGCCGTCGTTCAGCAGCAGATGCAACGGGCGCTGACCGGAAGCAAGGAAGGCTTGCAACAGGTGCGGCCCGTCGAGCAGTGTCTGCCCCGCTTCGCGCCGTGCGCGTGATGACTCGGCCAATTTGCGCAGCGACTTGAAGAAGGAATTGTCGCGCGAGGTGATGCGCTTGCTGGCAGGCATCAGTCGCGGTCTTGCCCGCTCTGGTCGATCAGGCTGCCCATTTCTTCCAGCGCGGGCAATTCGTTCAGTGAACGCAGATTGAGGTCGTCCAGCAATTGCTGGGTGGTGGCGAACAATTCCGGTTTGCCCGGCGTGTCGCGGGTGCCGATCACTTCGATCCAGGCGCGTCCTTCCAGCGTCTTCAAGATCTGCGCCGACACCGCGACACCGCGTATCTCTTCGATGTCGCCGCGTGTCACCGGCTGGCGGTAGGCGATGATTGCCAGCGTCTCCATCACGGCACGCGAGTAACGCGGCGGCTTTTGCGGGTTGAGCCGGTCCAGATAGCCCTGCAACTCGGGACGCGCGCGGAAGCGCCAGCCGCTGGACACGCAGGTCAGTTCAATCCCGCTATCGGCATAGCTGGCGGCGATCTGTTGCAGGCATTCCTCGACCTGCCGGTTCTCCAGCGGCACCTCGCTCAAGCGTTTCAGCTCGGCCAGCGACAGCGGTTCCTCGGCAGTGAGCAAGGCGGCCTCGATGACGCGCCGGAGCAAAGCCAGGTCGATGTCGGATTCGACCACGGCCAGCGCGTGGTCGGTTTCATTCGGCAGTGATGGCACGGCTGGTTCTGACATAGATGTTCCCCAACGATTCGGTTTGTGTGATTTCGATCAGCGTTTCTTTGGCCAGCTCAAGGATGGCGATGAAGGTGACGACCAGCATCGGAATCCCGGCATCCGCCGCGAACAATTGCTCGAACGGCACGAAATCGCAATTGCGCAGCTGGCGCAGCACTTTGCTCATCTGCTCGCGCACCGAAAGTTCTTCGCGGCGCACGGTATGGCTCGCATTCACTTTGGCGCGGGTGAGCAGGGCGAGCCAGGCATTCTGCAGATCTTCGATGCTGACGTTCGGCAGGCGCTCGACCACCGTGCGCTCGATCAGTACCTGCACCAGCCCGAAGTCGCGCCCGGCCTGCGGCAGCTCGTTCAGTTTGTGTGCCGCCAGCTTCATCTGCTCGTATTCGAGCAGGCGCCGCATCAGCTCGACACGCGGATCTTCCTCGCTCTCCTCCCCGTTTTCCTTCGGCGGGCGCGGCAACAGCATGCGCGACTTGATCTCGATCAGCACCGCCGCCATCAGCAGATATTCCGCCGCCAGTTCCATGCGGTGCTGCTGCATCGCTTCGATATAGCCGATGTATTGCAGGGTCAACTGCGCCATCGGGATATCGAGCGGGTCGAGGTTATGCCGGCGAATGAGATAAAGCAGAAGATCGAGCGGGCCCTGGAATGATTCCAGCGCCACTTCCAGCGCATCCGGCGGGATGTACAAATCCTGCGGCATCTCCGCCATCGGCTGGCCGTGGATGTAGGCCACGGGAGGCGTGATGGGCAGATCGCCCTGGCGCAACAGATCGCTCACTTGTATTCCAGTCCCATCACTTCGCGCACATCGCGCATGGTTTCGTGCGCCAGCTCGCGCGCTTTCTCGCAACCGTCGGCGATGATGTTGCGCACCAGACCGGGGTCATCCAGATAGAGCTGCGCGCGTTCGCGCATGGGTTTTTGCTCCGCCAGCACCCCATCGATCACCGGCTGCTTGCATTCGATGCAACCGATGCCCGCACTGCGGCAACCCTGTTGCACCCATTGCTTCGTATCTTCGCCGGAATAGATCTGATGCAGTGGCCACACCGGACACTTGTTCGGATCGCCGACATCAGTGCGACGGATGCGCGCCGGGTCGGTCGGCATGGTGCGAATCTTTCGGGTAACGCTCGCTTCGTCCTCGCGCAGGCTGATCGTGTTGTTGTAGGACTTGGACATTTTCTGCCCGTCCAGTCCGGGCATTTTCGAGGCGGCGGTCAGCATCGCCTTCGGCTCTGACAGGATCATCTTGCCGCCGCCTTCCAGGTAACCGAACAGGCGTTCTCGGTCGCCGTGGCTCAAGCTCTGTTGCTCGTCCAGCAGCGCCTTGGCCGATTCGAGCGCCGCCTCGTCGCCCTGCTCCTGAAAACGGGTGCGCAGCTCCGTGTAGAGCTTGCCCTTCTTGCCGCCGAGCTTTTTCACGGCGGCGGCGGCCTTCTCTTCGAAGCCGGGTTCGCGCCCGTAGATGTGGTTGAAGCGGCGCGCGATCTCGCGCGTGAATTCGATGTGCGGCACCTGGTCTTCGCCCACCGGCACCTGGG
>CAZSIO010000070.1:2904-6010 GCA_964606865.1 uncultured Sideroxydans sp. | reverse complement strand
AAAGCAAGTTCCGATTCGTTAAGGCCGAGCTCATCACCGCGCTTAACTGCCTCGCGAAGTTCCTTCGCCATCGCAATCAATTCTTCGATAACCTGCGCGCTCTCGATGGCGCGACTACGATATCGGTTTAGCGCAGCCAGCAGACGGTCGCTGAATTTTTTTTCTAGGATCACATTAGTCCGACTACGAGATTTAATTTCATCGTTCAACAGCTTTTGCAAGAGTTCTACGGCAAAGTTGCGCTGGGGCAAATTGCGCACTTCTTCGAGGAAGCCATCTGACAAAATGCCGATGTCGGGCCGCTCCAGTCCGGCCAGTTTGAAAATATCTTCCACTCCTTCGGCCAGCACGGCGTTGTCCAGTATCTGCTTGAGCACTGCATTCTTGTGCTCTTCCGACAGTTTCTTGTCGGTTTCCGTTGCCTTGGCAATTACTGCCTTAATCGCCTGGAAAAACGCAATCTCCTCGCGCAAGGTTATCGCCTCATCCAGCGTGCCGCATAGTGAAAACGCCTTGGTGATTTTCAGCACCACGTCGAACCAGCGCTTCTTGCCATCTTCCAGCCCCAGTACGAAGTTGGCCGCAGGCAGCAGCAACGACGTCGCCTTGGTGCGATAGACCGCGTAGTCGAAATCGTTCAGCAGGTCGCGCACCACCTCCAGGTATTCCTTCAGTTTGGCCAGTGCTTCGGCGGCATCCAGCGTCGGCATGCCCTTGCCCCAGCTCTCGGTGTAAACCTTCAGTGCCTTGCGCAGCTCGGCGGCGATACCGATGTAATCCACCACCAGCCCGCCTTCCTTATCGCGGAACACGCGGTTCACCCGCGCAATCGCCTGCATCAGGTTGTGGTCGCGCATCGGCTTGTCCACGTACATCGTATGCAGGCACGGCACGTCGAAGCCGGTCAGCCACATGTCGCGCACGATCACCAGTTTCAGCGGGTCTTTCGGATTCTTGAAACGCTTCTCCAGTTGCTTCTTGGTGCTGGCGTTATAAATGTGCGGGCGCAGCAACTCAACATCCGCCGCCGACCCGGTCATCACCACCTTGATCGCTCCCTGCGCGGGATCGTCGCTGTGCCAGTCCGGGCGCAAGGCCACGATGGCGTTGTAGAGATGCGCGCAAATCTCGCGGCTCATGGCCACGATCATGCCCTTCCCTTCCACCGCCGCTGTGCGCGCCTCAAAGTGCTGCACGATGTCCTTCGCAACTTGCTTGATGCGCGGCTCTGATCCCACCAGTTTTTCCAGCGCGGCCCACTTGGTCTTGGCCGCTTCGCGCGTCGCGGCGCTTTCCTCGTCCTCGAACACTTCTTCGATGTCGTCGTTGAGCTGCTCGATCTGCGCCTGGTTGATGTCCAGCTTGGCGAGGCGGCTCTCGTAATAAATCGGCACCGTCGCGCCGTCATCCACCGCATCCTGAATGTCGTAGATGCTGACATAATCGCCGAACACCGCGCGCGTGTCCTTGTCGTCGCGCTCCACCGGAGTGCCGGTAAAACCGACGAAGGTGGCGTGCGGCAGAGCATCGCGCAGATGCTTGGCGAAGCCATATTTGTATTTGCCCGTCTTCTTGTCCAGCACCGCATTGAAGCCGTACTGCGAGCGGTGTGCCTCGTCGGCAATCACCACGATGTTGGTGCGCTCGGTGAGCTTGGGGAATACGTCCTCGTCCTTGCCCGGCGCGAACTTCTGCATCGTCGTAAAGATGATCCCGCCGGAAGGCCGCCCATCCAGCAGCGTGCGCAATGCATCTCTATCCTCCGCCTGCTGCGGCGTTTCCTTCAGCAGCGAACGCGCCCCGGTGAATGTCTGGAACAACTGCCCGTCCAGATCGTTGCGGTCGGTCACGACCACGATGGTCGGGTTCTGCATCTGCGGCTGCTGCATCAGCTTGCCGACGAAGCACACCATCGAAATGCTTTTGCCCGAGCCCTGCGTGTGCCACACGATGCCGCCCTTGCGCGAGCCGGGCTTCACCTCCTTGCTGTATGTCGCGCGCTCCAGCTCCGCCGCATCGGGCAGCGGCCCGGTGGCCGCGATCACCGTCGCCCGCACCGCCTCGCGCACCGCGTGAAACTGGTGATAGCCCGCGATCTTCTTGACGATGCCGTCCTCGCCCTGCTCGTACAGGATGAAATAGCGCAAGTAATCCAGCAGCAGGTCGGGCGCGAAGAAACCGCGCACCACCTTCTCCAGCTCGAATTCCAATAACGGCTTATCGTTCTCGCTGCGCAGCGTTCGCCAGGGCATGAAGCGCTCGCGATCAGCCGTGAGCGAGCCCACGCGCGCCAGCAAGCCGTCGGAAATCACCAGCGCCTCGTTGAACACGAACAGGTCGGCGATCTCCGCCTTGTAGGTCTCCAGTTGATTGAATGCCGACCAGATGTCCGCCTGCTCGGTGGCCGGGTTTTTTAGTTCGAGCACCGCAATGGGCAGGCCGTTGATGAAGCACACCAGGTCAGGACGGCGCGGCTGCTTGATGCCCTGAATGGTGAATTGGTTCACCACCAGAAAGCGGTTGTTCTCCGGGTGCTCGAAATCCATCAGGCGCACGCGGTCGCCGCGCTTCACGCCATCAACTTCCACCTCCACCGCCACGCCATCCAGCAACAACTCATGGAAGACTCGGTTGCTCTGGATCAGCGAAGGCTCGTGCAGCTTGCCCACCCGGTGCGCCACCTCGTCCAGTACTACCTCGGGAATATCCGGATTCAGGCGGCGCAGCGCATCGAGCAGCCGTACCGCCAGTACCACCTGCCGGTAGTCAGCACGCTCGGGCGCTGTCCCATCCGGCGCAATGTCAGGGCCGTAGCAATATTCCCAGCCTGAATCCCGGAACCAGGTGAGTGCGAGTTGTTCGAGGTGGTCTTCGGTAATCATTCCATCATCCATCAGTCGTCCAGCACCTTCCAATGGCCGCCCTTGTCGGGGCCGACGCGTTCCATGCGACCGGATTCGCGCAACTTGCGAACTGCGCGTTCGACCGCACTTTCCGATTTGCCCAAGTGCAATGCCAGCTCTGGCAGCGTCAATGTCGGCGAGGTGCGCAATTGCTCCAAGATCAGGTCAGGCGTTTTCCCTGTCGTTTTCCCTGTCGTTTTCCC
>CAZSIO010000070.1:1481-2804 GCA_964606865.1 uncultured Sideroxydans sp. | reverse complement strand
CGTTTTCCCTGTCGTTTTCCCTGTCGTTTTCCCCGGCGTTTTCCCCGGCGTTTTCCCCGGCGTTTTCCCCGGCGTTTTCCCCGGCGCTTCCTGTGGCAGATCAAACGTCACCACCACCGCCCCGGCCCGCACCGCCAGGCTCGGCGGCTCCAGCCCAGCCTCGCGCATCAAACGGCCGATCTTCAGCGTGCCGCGCCCCCACGTTTCGATGATGCCGCGCCGGTAGAAAGTCTGGGCGATCATCGGGTTCCACGGACGCGATTCGTGCTCGCGCAACAGCGCCTCCGGCGTCAGGCCAAAATGCAAGTCGCCGATGGAAATGATCTCCAGCCTGTCGTCGTACAACGCCACGCTGACCGAGCCGCCGCCTATGGCGTAGTCGCGGTGCACAAAGGCATTGGCCAGCGCCTCGCGCAACGCCTCCACCGGCAACAGCGGCGTGTCCTCACGCGCCATCTGGCCCGGCACGATGCGCCCCGCCACCGGCAACGATTCGAGCAGGAAGCGCTCCGCCTTGCGCATCAGCGCGAAGGCGTTGCCGTGAAACTGCCGGTTGTCCAGAAACTCGTCGCGCGTTGCACCCTTGAAGCGCGCCACCTTGAGCTGCAACTGCGGAAAATCCGGCAGCGGCGTCTCGTCCTTGCAAAACAGCACCGCCGCCGCGCGCGACAGGCGCTCGCCCTGCACCAGCAGCCCCAGCCCGCGCAGGATCTCCAGCGGCTCGCGCGTGCCGGGGTCTTCCATGCGGCCACGGCGGATGGACTCCTCCAGCGTCAACACCATCTCGCGCACATCCAGCCGCGCCACATCCCAACCCTCGGCGGGCCGGTTCTCCCAGCGTTCGGTGGCGTGCAACTCTTCCAGCAACAAGCGCTGATACGTTTCGCGCGGCATCGCCCGCGTGGTATTCAGCACCCGCTCGTAAGCCGCGCCGAAACGCCACCGGCACACGCGCGCTGTGCGCCACGCTCACCACCAGCACTTCCAGGCCGTGCGCGGCGGCTACACGCTCCACGGCAGGGAATAGCGGCGGCTCGAAACCCTGAAACTCCTGCGCCAGTTCCTCCAGCGTGCGGTCGTTGACCGTCTGCCCCACAGCCTTGCCCGCAGGCGTTACACCGAACAGCACGCGCCCACCCTGACCGTTGGCGAAAGCGCAGAGCGTGCGGCAGGCGCGGTCTTTCTCGGCGGTGGACTTTTTGAACTCCAGCGTGTCGGATTCACCCGATGTTGCCCAAGTGGTGATTTGTTCAAATGTTGTGGTCATAGCTGCTATGCCTCCAGTGCTTTTTCGGCATCCGGCACACGCAGTTCGCCGGAGAG
>CAZSIO010000070.1:0-1381 GCA_964606865.1 uncultured Sideroxydans sp. | reverse complement strand
TCGCCGAGTTCGGAATCCACGAGGCGGTCGGGGAAGAGGGCGAGGAGGTCGGGGGTGAGGCCGAGGCGGCGGCAGATGGATTCTGGCGCCTCGCCGCTGGCTTTGGCGCGGACGGGGTCGAAGTCCACGAACCACGACTTGAAGATCGCCCGCGCGATGGCCTCCAGCGTTTCGTTCATGCGGCGGTTCAGTTCGATCTTGTCGTCGAGCGTGCCGAGGATGTGGGCGATGGCACGTTGTTTCTCAAGAGGAGGGAGCGCGATTTCAGCATTACCAATGTCTTCGGGTGAGACAGCAGGATATGCCGCCCCTTTCTCTCGACCAATCAGATACTCCGTGAACGTTTGGTTGAATATGCAGGTGTATAGGTAGCGAGGGTCAATTTTTGTAGTATTGGGCCGCAATACAGCAAAGCCGGTGGATACAACCCAATCGTCACTTGGATTAGAGACGAAAAACATTGAACGGCGATTGGGGCGAACGGTTGAGATAACTGTATCGCCCTTCCGAACAAGACGCTTTGCCCTACTTGGTGCATCAGCAATGTTCAACCGTTGAGGCGGCGCCTCCATTTGACCCTCACCAACAGATGAGATGTCGATGTAACTCACATGAGAGTATGGCCAATCCCGCCCGATTGCTTCGGAATTTATTGTGGCGACTTGCGCCACACGAGCTGTTGACCACTCACTCATCCCCGCCTTCTGCACCACCACCTTATCCCGCGCAATGATCTTGCGGAACGACTCGCTGACGGTCGCCCAATCCACCACGTCCACTTTCCACGGCAGGTCGGAGTCGGAAAAATCTTCCGCCAGCGCGCCCAACAGGGGAAAATTCAGCGGCTGGTTCGACACAACGCACAGGTCAAGGTCGGAGTAGTCCTTGGCCGTCCACTTCGCGCGCGAGCCGAAAGCCCATACCTCGTATTGCGGCACGTGCTTTTGCAGGATGTCTAAAACCATCCGCAAATGATCGGGGCGAATATCAAGCAACATGGGGCAGCAGACGCCGGTACAAATCGCGGGCATCGGGCAGGAATGAAGGGATGTGGGCAAACACCTGATCCGCGATGGCCGAATCATAGGTATGCGAAGTGCGGTTACGCGCTGCCAGGTGGCCCAGCCACGCTTCGGCATCAGCAATCAGGCCGTATTTCGCCGCCTCCCGGAAAGTGTCCTTTTTGGCGCTGGCTTCTTCGATGGAGAAAACTTCTTTCAGAACGCGAATCAGAATTTGCCGGGACACATCCATCGCAATTTCATAGCGCTGGATGACGCCGTCGCGAACCGTGAGCAACTGCGGGTATTGCTGGTGTTCGGCCAGCCCCTGTTCCAGCGCGGCGATTGCCAGCCTCAAGGCTTCAATACTTAGCTCGGAC